>JASJCJ010000164.1 GCA_030066045.1 Calothrix sp. MO_167.B12 | reverse complement strand
GGGAAGTGGGTAAGTACTACTCCTCTGCTTACCTATCCCCGAAAGGGGTACGGCTAATAAATTAGCCGTGTCGTGTTGACTCCGTGGTCTCAAGACACACGGTTTCCACACTCCCGGAGATTTTTAGATGAAAACGGTAAGCTTAAATATTTAATTTATAGTACAAATATACTATAAATTAATTTCAACGTCAAACCTTGCGGATATAAGCCCCAGCTCGAACTTAGCTCAAACTCTTGCGAGAGTATTTTTTCCCTCCGGGCGGGGAAACCCCGCCCCTATTCCTTCACTCCTTCCCTCCTTCCCTCCATCACTCCCTCACTCCCCATACACCGTCACCATAACTTGCCGTTGACGGGGTTTGATATCGCACTCTAGGTGAAATATTTGTTGCCAAGTACCGAGAACTAAATTGCGATCGCTAATGGGAACAGTAAGTTCTGGACCGATCCAAGTTGCTTGTAAATGGGAGTGTCCATTACCATCATGCCAGGTTTGTTCGTGCCCGTACTCCCGGCTAGGAGGTATTAATTTATTCAAGAGTGCTGGCAAATCTTGTTTCAGTCCAGGTTCAAACTCAATGGCTCCAATGACACCAGTACTACCGATGTTAAATATATTTACCATTCCCACTTTAATGCCCGATTTTCTGACGATTTCAGCGATTTTATCGGTTAAATCGTGCATATCTCCATGACCTGTAGTGGGAATTATAATTTGTTGTTGATGAATCATTAGTGATCGCAAATTAATTAAGGTGTGCTGAATAATACCAGATAGATAATATCTTCTGGGTAAGAAATAGCATATTTGTTAAGTAAGATGCGATCGTAAAATAACACTAAACATTTAAACTACTGGTTCATCGCATTAATTTTGAAGGGCAGCTGTAGTGCGGGCATCTTGCCCGCTTCTTTACAGCAGGGAGCAAGACGCTCCCACTACAATTGTTTTACCGAAATATTGGGGTCTGGTGCCCTGTCTTTTGAGCCAGAATGTTTTTGGGACGGGGTTTGAATCCCGGTCACAAAAACAAACTTATTACTTATTACTTATTACTTATTACTTAATTCAACCCTCAGAGCTAATGCGATAGACCACTACTATTCCACCACATTAACTTTGATGGTTAAACCAAGTTGCAAATTGCTCCTCTCTTTCTTTTTCTCTGCCCTCTCTGCGGTTTTTCCTCTACCCATCATCATCAAACATTTTCCTGATTTTTCCTGCTTTTCTTCTCAACATATTGCTGATGCTCCTCTGAAGCTAACCAGTAAGTGGAAGCTGGTTTAATTTCTGTAACAATCTCTCGCTCATATTTGCCAGATAACTGTAACTTCCGTTTAGATTGCCTAGCTAATGCTTCTTGTTTGGAAGTATGGTAAAAAATCACAGAACGATATTGTTCTCCCCTATCAGCACCTTGACGATTTAAACTTGTGGGATCATGAATATCCCAAAATATTGCCAATAAATCATCATAATTAACCACAGAGGGATTATATTCCACCTGTGCCACCTCAGCATGTCCGGTAATCCTCGCCGCCACATCTAAATGACATGGATTCTCAAAATGTCCGCCCATATATCCAACTGAAGTGGCAACAACACCCTTTACCTGACGAAAAGCCGCCTCTATTCCCCAGAAACATCCACCTCCAAATGTCGCTTTTTCCATGAATTAATTGTGTATCTTAAAAACTTCGGTAATTTATGACAATCATTTTACCAATGACAATGGCGCAAGCATTCAAATAGTCAAATGCAAAAAGAGGTCTGAAATTGACCTCTTCCCAACTCCCATAATAATTGATGGTCTTTGAACTCTCCTGGCTTTGAAAAACCAGGATTCCGAACTGTTGTTACTACGTGGGCTTAAAGCCCCACGACCTAACGTTGTTCTGCCCTAAAGGGGCTTTGACTGGCTCAAACAGTCCTACCCGCCTCGACCCCAAAGGGCTGTGCGGCTACTTTGGGTCTTCCAACCTTGAAGATTTTACGTGCTGAAGGTTCAAAAAGACTTCTGGAACCCCATGCCTTCAGTTGTCATGGTTCATAACGCTAACACGTTTTGTTAAAGGAGTTTCTCATCCTGTGCCAGCAATTAGTTCTGGGATACCACTGAAAACGACGGGTTAAAACCCGCTTCCGTCGCGTTTCATCCCCTTTCTAAACAGCAGGGGTTCTCACGCTCCCGTATTGTTTTGATAAAAATTACTTTAAACCAGTGTTAGTACCTTGCTTACCAGTAGCTAACTGAACTTTAACAATTTTGCCACCCATTTTCTGAATCCGTTGCTGCTCGCGGAACCAATTTTCATAGGGTACTAGCTTGGTAAAGTATGTATTTTGTAATTCGCGCTGGGTACGAATCCTACTTTGACTGGGAACACAAGCAGTAACTTTAAACATCCGCATAGCCTTAAATCTCCTTCTTAGTGGCTGTAAAAACTCTTTATTTCAAAATCAACACAAGTTTTAAAACTAATTATTCCAAGGCTGGAAATCAAGCATCAATACTAGAAAGCTAAACACTTAGCACCATACTCTGATGAAATAAGCGACAAAACATCCTAGCACTCACGATTGACTTCCAGTCCTGAACTGAAGTCGCACCTAAATAATTAAGCGCGAATTAGACATTAGCTCAAGCCAGAGCAGATGTAATCGAAGTATACACCCATTTCCTTACCAGCATCGGGACCTACCAAGCTAGCAGTTACTTCCTTCATGGATTGGATAGCTGTTACGGTAGCACCAACGGGAACACCTAAGGAGTTATAGGTTTCCTTCAAACCATTGAGTACGCGCTCATCTAGGATGGAAGGATCGCCAGCTAACATAGCGTAGGTTGCGTAACGGAGGTAGTAATCCAAGTCACGAATACAAGCAGCGTAGCGGCGGGTGGTGTACATATTACCACCAGGACGGGTGATATCAGAATACAAAAGGGATTTAGCTACAGCTTCCTTCACAATCCCAGCAGCATTAGCACTGATGGTGGTAGCTGCACGCACTCGCAACTCACCAGTTGCAAAGTAGCCCTTGAGCTTTTCCATCGCGCTGCCATCCAAGTACTTACCTTGAACGTCTGCGGAATTAATAACAGCGGTAATTGCGTCTTGCATGTTGTTATTTCCTTATTTCCAACTTTATTGCAATTTTTGTATGTCAGTTAGGTATACAGAATATTTACCCTATGACATTGCACCAATAACGTAGTCAAAGTAAGAACCAGCCTCAGCAGCATCTTCTCCAGACATTAGGCTACCAGCTACGGTCTTCATTTCAGCTACGCCTTGAGCAACAGCATCAATGGAAGTACCCAAAGACTTGTACATTTCTCTTACACCAACGATGCCGATTTCTTCGATGGGAGTAACATCACCAGAAACAACACCATAGGTCACCAGGCGCAGATAATAGTCCAGGTCACGCAGGCAGGTTGCTGTCATTTCTTCACCGTAAGCGTTACCACCAGGAGAAACAACATCAGGACGCTTTTGGAATAGCTGATCACCAGCTTGCTTAATGATCCGCTCCCGGTTGTCTGTTAAGGATTGAGCAATCCGTAGACGACTCTCACTTCCTACAACAAAGCTCTTAATTCTATCTAATTCGCCGGGGCTGAGATAGCGGGCTTCAGCATCAGCATTCACGATGGACTTCGTGACGATACTCATGAATGGATTCCTCCAACAATAATGAAACCAGAATATGATTGCGCTGGTGCGACTTTAATAAGGCTCTATTGAGCTGTTAGTTATTTTGTCCTAAAACACAACAATATACGTGAAGTAATCCCTGTGTCTAGTACAATTCCGAGGTTGCTTGGGTAAACACAAGTACACAAGCATTTTCACTCAGTGCCTTCCGCAAATATTTTCGGTCATTCTGTTGAGCATATATTAATGCTCTTAACAGTTTGTAATATTTTTTTTCAGGTTTCTGAATGTTTTCCTGGGTTGCCAGCAGTATTAAGCAAGGTTAAGAGGCTCATCAAACTTAGTTAAAAATGCAGAGTATCAAGTAAATATTTTTGCTTGACACTCTGCGTGCTGGCATTTGATTACATGGATGTTTTTGCCGGTTTTTGCCTCATTAATTCCCTGTTAATCAAAACGAATTACGGCGGTAAGGAACTACATCTTCACCAAAGAACTGCCTGTACTCAGGGGAGTTGACCATCGCATCAATAGCTTGAGAAAAGCCCCCATTTTCCAGTAATTGATTATACTTCTGTATTTCTGCCGGATTTGCTGGTGTTCTTCCCAATAAGTGGCGGAACAAAAATTCCACAATTTTGTTCTGAGGATATGAAGTCAGGAATCGCTGACGATAAATTGACGATCGCATTAAAGCGGCGACAAATTGACGAACAGAAATTTCCCGATTGTGTAACTTGGTTTCTAGTTCCGGTAGTCGCATTTGCTGTGGAACTTCATTGTCCCACAAATCTAATACTTGAGAATAAATCCCATTAATTGCAATCGCCACTTCTGCAGATTGACTATTGGGAGTTACGCGATAAATCCGAGCATTCTTGGCCCTGACTTTAGCTGTTGGGGAATAGCTAATGGAGCGTCCTAGCTGGGTATACAAAGGCTCTTGTTGTTGGGACTTAGCCGCCATATCTGCGATCGCTTTTCCGGTAAGGGGCATTTTCGATGCGTCCATCCGGGGCTTAATATTATCAAAGCTGGGTACAACCAAATCATTATTTTGTTTGGTTAATTGGTTATATAACCTTTGAGTGTTGGGGAAGTTTGCCGCTGGTAAGGTGAGGAAACGATTGTAAGGTACTGTATCCTCGCCAAATGCTTCTATATACTCCGCACTATTAACCATGGCGTTAATGAAGGTACGAATACCTTGAGTTGCCAGTATTTGGTTGTACTTGCGAATTTCTGCCTGATCTAAGGGAGCGCGTCCTAGGAAGTGTTTGGTTCCTAATTCAATAACTTTGGTATTGGGGTAAGGGGTATAAAACTCTTTCAAGTACAGGCTAGAATAACCCAAACCTTCAATAAATTCTTTAACGGTAATTTCTCTGTTACTCAATCTACTTTCCAGAACTTTGAATTCTCTGGAGGAAGACACATAAGGAGCAACATCGCGCTCAAAAATTTGGCGATAAGCAGCACTAATCAGGTTTTCGACAGCAACTTTGTCATTAATTCCAGCTATCAACTTGAAGACTTTGGTTTGTTCCCGTTGCTTGGAGACACCTTGATTGATACGGTACTCAGCGCCTGGTTCCATCCGCATTTCTGTGGGTGTACCCAATACCACAAACCTTGGAGTTTCCTGCTTCTCAACCGCAGGTGCAATATCTTCACGAATGCTGCCAACCCGCAACTGTCGCATTGCCACACCAGATGCTGTTAAATAGCGTTCGTAAGGAACAGTGTCCTCACCAAATGCCTCTGCGTATTCCATACTGTCAATAATGGCATCTACTAAGGCATAGAAGCCTTTTTTGGCACAAATATCGAAGTATTGGTTAGTTTCTTGCCTTCCATAGGTAGGACGACCTAACAACCGGCGATGGATGTACTCAACCGCCTTCATCACATATAGGTTAGTCCAATATGTCTTCCGGAAGGCATCGGATTTGGCTAGGGTACGGATAAATTCCCGTACAGTAATTTCACCATTCTCTAGCTTAGTTTCTGGTGCTGACAGACGCTGAGAAGCATAGACCTCACGCCCAAAAACTTGTAAATAAGCGGCTTTTATAACTTTTTGGGTTGAGCTTTCTGCAAACTGAACACTAGCATCTGTTTTCCCAGGAAGTTGGTCTAAACGGAAAACTTTAGCTCCCAAACTTCCAGGAAATACTCCCCTGGCTTTCGGATTACCGTTTTGATTGTTAATTCCCGGACCCCTGTGAATCAGCAGACGCTTGGTATCCTTACCAAAGAAGGCTGGGCTGCTGCTGGGGTTGCGAGTTTCTTTCGGGAAAATTGCCCCAAATTGAATTTCTAAGGGGTCATTACCAGAACCGTAGGGATGTTGGTCTGGTAGGGGTTGATTGTAAGCCGCAAAAGTAGTGATAAATTGGGGTACTTTGCGGAAGGGAGCGCTGTAGTTTAATAGATCCTGTTGTGGTCCCCAGTTGCGGCATTCTTGAGCTTCTTGGCCCAAACCCCGCAGATAAGGAACAGTTTCTTCCCCAAAATAATCAGAATATTCTTGAGAATCTACTAAGGCATCAATTAAGGCTGATAAACCGCCGTTAGAAATAATAGAGAAGTATTTTTGTACCTCTTCCCGAGAACTGGGTCCCCTACCTAAAATATGGCGGAAAGCCAATTCCAGAGCGCGACTATTAATAAATGGTTCATAAAACTGTTTGCGGTAAAGTGGGGATTTACCCAAGCGGCGAATAAACTCTTTCATGGAGATGTCGCCATTTTTTACCTGGGATTCTAAATTAGAGATCCCTAGACCATAAGCGCGGGTGATGTCACGCTCAAACATTTGCCGGTATGCTGCTTTCACTACATCATTTTTCTCAGTGGCAGATAATCCCGGCTTCATGACGAATTTCTGTCGTCGCTCTGAAGCATTAAAGTAAATCTGAGGCAGTTCTAAACCTTGTTGGTCAATGGAAGAACGTTGTCGCAGTTTATTGGAAGGAGTGGGTGCTTTGAACTCAGTAATCAAAACATCCATATACTGCGTCACAATCGCTGCTGCTTCTGCATCTTGACGCACGTAGGAAATTGAAGCTGCTTTAATTTCCTGGAGAGCCACAATAGTTGCTTCTGTGGAACAAGCATTTTCAATAATTTCTCGTAAACCTCTAGTATTCACAGAGAGAATACTTGGGTCTCCTGCCACAATCGCATAGGTGGCATAGCGCAGGAACCAAGACAAGTCCCTGAGACTTTTTGCCATATTGCTTGGGCCATAACGGGATACGTTAATTGGTCGAAAACCCACAGGTGTCGGACCACCAGCACCAGAGCTAAATATAGAGCTTAAATTCCCGAAAAATCCACCACGGGATTCTACATAAGTTACAGCTCCTAATTCTCTGGCTGTTGGCAAACCTTCACCAACACCAGCCATAGCCATTTCCGGCTCTGGTTCCCTAGGTCTTTCCAAAAAAGACATGGGAGATCCACCCGTAAAAATTCGGTTAGCAGCACGGGAAACAATAATCTCGGAGTTTTCTGTCAGCACCTGGGCTATTTCTAAACGCTTGGCACCAGATGCAAAATAAGTCGCTAATTCTTGCAGTTCGCCATTACCCAAAAAGCGGTCTTGTTGCTCCGCTTGGGCAATTTTTGATACAGCTAGGGTCTGATATAGTTGCGGACGTGCAACCGAGCTTCCACCACTCGCCTTAAGAGTCATTGGATTTCTAAAACTCCCATCATATTCGTTACTGTTTTAAGTTTGGGTCACTTCCGGCTTGACAAATTAGTCTTATCATGCATTCTTAGTGACACCTTGAAGAAAGTTTGGAAAAAACTAACCCAGTCAGCTTTTAGATTAGAACGTTTTGAGTTTACTCTGGGGGTTTATTAAGAAGTATGTAGAAAAATGTGTCAAAAGTTTGTTATTCAGGCATCATTTTTGGGCTGGATGCGATCGCTTACCTGAAAGGAAAACTAAGTTTTGTGTCAGAACGTAACAAAACACCAAGATTTCAAATTTTAATTCCCTTACAACGGGCGGGGAAACCCCGCCCCTACTCCTAAACTCCGAACTCCGAACTCCGAACTCCGAACTCCCTCCTTCCCCTGATAATAGATAGAGAACGGACAATTTAACAAAGAAGATGGATAGTAGACTAGCAGTTATTTACCTTGCCATTTTGGTTGCTTTACTGGGATTTACCGTAATTGGGGTTTTTCGCCAGATTTTCAAAACCCGTAGACAGGAAAAGTCGTTTTCCAAGTTACGCAAGAAGTTAACCCAGGAAAAAGGTACTGTACAGGAATATTACGAGTTAGCCAGCATTTACTCGGAGAAGAAAATCTACTCCCAAGCAGTGACATTGTTTCAAAAAGCCATTAAAGCTGCGGAAGAGGAAGAGGAAGAAAACACTTTCTTAATTTACAATGGTTTGGGTTATACTTACTTTGCTCAAGAGCAGTATGACTTAGCAATTCGTCAGTACAAAGAAGCTATCAAAATTAAACCTGATTATGTCACAGGATTAAATAATTTAGCTCATGCCTACGAAAAGAAAAAACTGACATCTCAAGCATTGGAGATGTACGAAGAAGCATTAAAGTATGATGAAAAAAATGCGATCGCAAAACGTCGTGCCGAATCATTAAGGCGTTTGGTGTCTGCATAATTTATATTTCATCATTGCAGAAAATATTCCAATAATATTATTTTACATAGGTGCGTCATATTAGTTATATGACGCACTTTCGCATTTATGAAAATATCCTGATACACATATCTTCCACATTCTCAATCAGGGTAAGGTGGGCAATCGCTCGCTATAACCGACCCACCAGTGGGTCCGGTGCCCCGTCATGAGTGGGACGATTGCGTTGGACGGGGTTTAAATCCTCGTCCAACGCCTTCACTGTTCCCTGTTGCCTGTTCCCTGTTGCCTTTAAAAAACAAAGGTTTCAGACTTTTATTTTTCTCCACAATCTGATGCTGCAAGAGATGAAAAGATAAAGTTATTGGTGATTTATCATCAAATTAATAACTATAAAAATGCGGTTTGGTAAGCCCTACAGTCAGACTTCGTCAACATGAAATTATTCGTGAAGGTAGGGAACTCTTAACAAGGAACAGGGTACAGCGAACAGATATACTAAATTTTTTGCAAAAATCAAATAGGATTCCTACATAACTGTTTTTTATTTTATTCTTAACCTTCACTAAATAAATAATTAATCTTAGTCTGGTAATTTCTAAGGTTAAAAAGTGATAGATGCAACAATTCGCGCTTACGTAACAACGTTCTTTTAATTAATTGTACGGAATTAATATTTTTTTGGAAAAAGTATAAAGCATCAGGAATGTCTGTCTCGTAAATAGCTTGTGTGCATTTATCAAACTAAGAAAGGAGAACGCAAATACCAATGTCTAAGTCCAGTATATCTCGTCGTCAGTTTGTCACCCTTGCATCGGCGGCAGCAGCTGGTACTGCTATGGCTCCAATGGGTTTATTGCAGGTACGCAGAGCTATGGCTCAAATCGCTGGCGACAAATGCTCACCCGCTAGCTTTGCTGTAGATGGGTTTGGACCTCTTACCCCAAAAATACCATTGAATACAATGGAGCTTGGTAATGTACCAGGCAAGGGCGATCTACGTAATGTTCCCTTACTCAGGTTACCACGAGGTTTTGAATACACCGCAATTTCTATTCGGGGTAATCGGATGAGTGATGGGGTGTTAGTACCAGGGGATCATGATGGGATGGCAGCCTTTCCAGGTAGAAGAGGGCGTGTCATTTTAGTTCGGAACCACGAACTCAGTCCTACCGAAGATGAAGCTGGTAATAAAGTAGGATGTTTAGCACCTAATGGCAAACAGTATGACCCCTTTACAGGGGAAGCAAAAGGTCTTGGTGGTGGTGGTACAACTACTCTGATTGTTGATCGCTATGGCCGTCTATTACGTGATTATGTCTCCCTTGGTGGTACAATTCGTAACTGTGCTGGTGGTCCAACTCCTTGGGGTTCTTGGATCAGCTGTGAAGAGAATGTATCTGTACCCTCCTCAGAAGCAGACAATGTTGTCACCGTAAAGCATGGCTATAATTTCGAGGTACCTTCAGAACTTGGTGAAGCTGTTGATCCTATCCCTCTAATTGCGATGGGTCGTATGAACCATGAAGCTGTCTCCGTCGATGAAGATGGTACCGTGTATGAAACCGAAGATCGTAGGGACAGTGCTTGGTATAAATTTGTACCCAAGAAAAAGCCAAGAGGATTTGGAGATTTACAAGAAGGTGGCGATTTGTACGCCATGGTTATTGAGCCGAACCAAAAATCGAACTGTAACGGAGAGCCACTACCTACTGGCAAGTTTCCTCTAGAAAGTCCAGAAACAGAATGTGTCGATACACGGGGGCTTGGTCGTGAAGGTGCGGGTAGTATGTTACCCTTCCTTGGTCAGCCTCTTAAGGTTCGCTGGGTGAAACTTGAAGATGTTGACCCTGAAGAAGATACTCTACGCTTTGAAGCACAGTCCAAGGGTGCCGCCGTTTTTTGGCGTGGTGAGGGTGCTTGGTATTATCAGGGCAAACATTACTGGGTATGTAGTGGTGCTGGAGATGAGGCTGAGGGACAAGTTTGGTGTTATGACCCCAGACAAGAGACAGTCACAATGATTGTCGAATCTACTGATGAGAACTTGTTGGATGGTCCAGACAACATGACTGTAGCTCCTGATGGTACTATCTACTTGTGTGAAGATGGCTCAGGTAACGGAGATAATCCATTTGCTCCTAATTTCAGCCAATACATCGTGGGTGTGGACAGAGCTGGTGGCTTGTTCCAGGTTGCTCACAACATCATTCCGGAAGATACAAGTGAGTTTGGTGGTGCCTGTTTCTCACCAAATGGTAGATATATGTATGTCAACTCTCAAGGTATTGGAATTACCTATGCGATTAGAGGTCCTTGGAAACGTCTTGGTCGTCGCCGTCGTGGATTCCGTCGTTTCCGTGGTTTATTCAGAAATTATTTTGATTCTAAATACGGCTACTAAAGGCTCTGTTTTTTCATCCAGAGTTAGCGTGTGAGAGGGCGACGTAATATTACTTAAGGGATGATTAACAAAATATTCATCCCTTAATAATCTAGTCAAAATATATTCATTATCAGCTAATGCATCTCTATCTTAGTTTTATTGAATTAGCGATCGCTAAAAACTATAGATAATCTATTTATGTAAAATGATGAGAAACAACAAAACCTTATCTCGTTACGCATTGTTATTTGGGTCTGTATTTGCTTGTGTATTGACAGTAAACTTTATCTCTATCAAAGCAAGTGCTAAAGCAGAGAAATGTCAATCAGAAAGTATCGTATTCACTGAAAAATGTGTCAGAAAAAATCAAGTAGTTGATAACTCCCACATTGCTCAACAATTAAAAGATAGTAAAAATAAAGGTGGATATTGGGGTAAAAGATATTATCGTCGAAATCCTGGCTTTTCTTTTGCTTTAGTTGGGGACTTACCATATGCGACTGCTGAGAGTGAAGATTTACCAGTCAAGAAATTTGATAATGTCATTAGGGAAATTAATCGCGATAATGACATTCGCTTTACAATCCATGTGGGAGATATTAAGAGTGGTGGTAAGACTTGTGATAACCAGAGAATTAGAGTCAGATATAATCAATTACAAACACTACGCCAAGCATTAATTTACACTCCAGGTGATAATGAATGGACTGATTGTCATCGGGAAAGTAACGGCAAATTTAACCCTGTTGAACGCTTAGATTTTATTCGGAAAGTATTTTTTAGTAAACCGGGTGTTACCTTAGGGAAAAGACCTTTTAGAGTCGCTGCTCAAAGTTCTAATCCCACATTCAAAAAGTATGTGGAAAATGTCATATTTGAACGTAGAAAGATTATATTTTCCACCATTCATGTAGTAGGTAGTAATAACAATTTAGCTCCCTGGAGTGGAATTGATCCGAATGATTCATTGGAAAATCCAAGAGCAGATAGGAAGGAAGAATTTGATAAACGCTTGGAAGCTGCACTCAATTGGTTAGATACAACATTTAACCGTGCAGAAGAAATAGGTGCAAAAGGTGTATTTGTAACGATTCATGGGAATCCACGCTTTGAATTAGAAGCAGAAGATAATAGTCGTGCTGGATTTAATCCTTTTCTTACCAAATTACAAGAGCGCGCCCAGCAATATAAAAAACCTGTAGTTCTTGCTCATGGTGATTTCCATCGATATTTGGTAGACAAGCCTTTTCCAAATCTACCAAATTTTACCCGCATCCAAACTTTTGGTAGCTCTCAGGTTCATTGGATTAAAGTTAATGTCGATCCCAAATCTGGGCATATATTTTCTTTTATTCAAAAAATTGTGCCAGAAAATGTAGACACATATCTTGCACCTTCTCAATAAGGGTAGGGTGGGCACTGCCCACCTTACCTAAATTCAAGGGTTTTAGGCTCTATTTTTCTCAATAATCTTGTGGTGCAAGATGTGATTAGATACTGGTTCTTACAGCAGTTTTCATCTATTTGAACCACATCTTCATGTAGGGGTTTAGCAATGCTAAACCCCTACGGTGTGGTCTATTTACCTGAAAATCGCTGTAAGTTACATATTGGGAGCATCCCAATAATTTGTCAACGTTTATCTTCAATTACATAAACATCAGGACGATTATAGCCAGGTTGATTGGGTTTGTGTATGGAGACAGAAAAGCTTTGAATGCGGAATTGACGTGCCATGATTCGACGATAAGCATCAATACAAGCCGTATCAATGCCAGCTACCAGAAAACACATTGCCAGGGTGGCGGCTAAGATTTCACATTCATCAATTAACTGCTCAAATGCTACTGCTGATGTAGCTGCTCCCAGTTTAATATAGCAGGTGTCTGTTGCTGCTTCTGAACCTGAACCATAGTGACAGATAGCAAACCCAATTAAACCTTGATTATTCCAAAGAAGTAAAGTATCACCAAGGCCACGTTGTTGCAGCAAAAGAATTTCAGAACGCCAATCTAATCCCTGATAAATTTTGTCTGTTAATAAATAAACGGCATCTAAAGATTCTGCTTGCTGCTGGAAAGAGAGTTGAGAATACCGCTTGGCTGTTAAGATTTGCTGTTGAGTAGATGAAATATTTTTAACGCAGAAAGCAATTAAAAATCGGGGTTCAGCACCGAATTTACTGTACAAATAGATATGTTTGGGACTATTAGTATAGGTACAAAAAATAATCTGTTGACTGTTCCATTCTGGAAATTTCTCCCATGCGGTACTCATTAATTGAGAAGCAATACCCTGATTCCAATAATTGGGATGGACAACAATTGGACCAAAGCCGGCACAACTTCCCCAATTGGCTACCATGCAAAAGCCAATCAATTTTCCGTCAGTTTTAGCCGCAAAGGCAGATAATGGATCTCGATACCAACGAGATGTATATTCTGCACCATTCCCAAAATTCATTGGTTCTGCAAGCCCTAAAAAAGTACCAAAGGAAAGTTTCAAAAGTGTTTCGGCTTCTGGAAGTTCCTTTTCTGGGAGTAAACAAATCTCAACAGAATTCATTCTCAGTTTATCCACTAATTCAAGAGTTGATGATAATTTTTCCTACTGTGTAGAAATTATTTTTATCCTTTAAACTATTAGATAAACCTAAAAGAACATCTCTATTGTCAGGTTTATATATAAGTTTAATTTTGACATTGTAAGTACCTGGTGGTAAAGACTGATGAATAGTGAATTGTTCTTGTTGTAATACCTTTTCTCCTGAAAGCCAGGTCGTATTTTCTGTATGATATGTCTGTTCTGCGGAGTTGGAACTATTTTCTAACCTCAACACCAGGTTATAGGGATGATAGGCTGGAGCTACTCCACGATTAACCCATAGCAGACGAATTGTTTCTCTATTATTGCGAGAAACTTGAGGATTATAGGAAATATAAATAGGAAAGTACCAATACCCAACACGATTTGCTAATTCTTTGGTGAGAGATGGATTTTCGCTAAACCATTCCTGAGCATCACCGTGGTAACCAAGATAAGTTGTTTTTGTTGTTTGTAATGCTCCCCGTAAAATATTAGCACCTCTTTGCTCGCCATTTTTGCCGAGCCAATTTTTATCTCGCTTAATCGCGCTATAGTGCTGCAATTCTAGCACTACAGGTCTATTTTGATAAACTCGTTGATAAAATTGTGGATGGGATACTGAATAAGTTGTCCGATTTTTATCAACATAATATTTCACCAGAATACTATCATCTCTAAAAGTAATTCCGTTTTCGACTATATACTGTAAAAGTTTATCGTATCCATCTTTTGATTTATACACGAAATCATCAGTTATAACTAATTGGGTTTTGGTAAAATGACGTAGATAAACATTTATATGTTTGATACGCACTTCGGTATTGTCTTCAATATTAGTTACTGGCCAATTATGTCCTTCTCCCCAAGAACCATAACTACCAATATCAACATATCTAAGCCAAGGTTTACCATCATAACGTTTAGCAAATTCTGTAATAAAATTTTCTAATTTTTCTAAGAAAATAGGATCGTCATAATCTGGTTCCCAAATAGGTATTGGATTCCGAATTTTACTCAATAATTTACCATTCGCACCCGCATTTTTGACCCATTCGGGAGTAGCAAATGACTGAAATTTAGCCAACTGTCTAGCTGTATATGGTGTCTTTTTTACCAATTCCGGAGAAAATTCTGTTTGTAGTTCTTTGCAAGAAATACGCAATGAAATTCCATATCCTTTTTTTACCCATTTATCTATTAAATCATCAATCAATTTCCAGTTAAACTGACCTTCCTGTGGTTCTAAATATGACCAAGCCAGCCGCAAATAAATATGATCCATCCCTGGAATTTGCTCTATTTCTGAATCTGACTGAGGTAAGTAATGAGTCAGTCTATTATCTAAATAATGATGATAAAAACCTTTATGGGGATTTATTAATACTACTTTTTCATCCCAATAAGGACGTAAATCTGTAGCTTTTGTATCTTTGATATTGTAAGAATAATAATCTTCTCTATTTTCAAAAAAATTAGATATTCTGCTATTTTTATTTTGAGTTTTTTTAAAATTTTTCCGAGATAATAATTGAGATACTGGAGTAGAGATTCTGTTTAAATCACTAACTGTATTGTCTCTACTAAGCACTATAGATTGCCATGAAAGGATAATCAATATGGTTAGAAACAAAACTGTATTTTTTTTCATTAATTCAGTTTCAATAATCTTTGTATATGTTATTACAAGTAAATATACATAATATTTCAATCTTCATAATTATTAATGATGGTTAGATCACAGTTGAAGTGTTGATGGTTGCAGAGTTGATAGAGTTACCATGATAATGGTGTGTGATTAATATGACGGTGAAAGAATATCTCTGGCTCCATGCTGCTAAATAACCGCTATCAAATTATTCAAACCCTGGGAAGCGGTGGATTTGGGGACACCTTCCTGGCGGAAGATACTCAAATGCCTTCCCATCGCCGTTGTGTAATTAAACAACTCAAACCCATTGCCAATAACCCAGAAATTTACCAACTGGTAAACCAAAGGTTTCAACGGGAAGAGCCAGTAAATTTGACTCCTGCCAATCATAATAAAAATGCCCTCATCCTAGGAGGGACAATCGGTGGAGGATTAATTGCTGCTGCGATCGCAAGCATATTATTGACAAATTCGCCTCGAAGTGATAATCAACAGGTAAAGCAACCAACAACTCCGCCAGTATCTAATAATACTTACCCAACTGCAAATCAAAACTCCTTTTATTTCCTGGCGGATTCTGCTTACTCCGATGCCCAAAATGCCATGAAACAAGTGCAAATATTGCAGACGAGGGGATATCTACAAGCAGGAATGTTTTGGATACCGGAGTATGCCAACTTATCAGGTAAAAAGTTATTTGCAGTTTATGCCAATAAATTTAGCGATCGCAATAGTTGCATTAACCTGCTGAAAACCTATGGAGGAGGTAACCCCAAGTCATATTGTGCCTTTGCTAGTCAAGATGTCAATACATCTCCAGATAGATTTTATTTTCGAGAAATTGCCACTTCATCTACTGGGAATAAGTATGCTTGGCTGTCGCAGAAAATAGTTACCGATGCTGATTTACAAAACAAAAGTGGCTTTGAGTTAGATATTATGCGTAATTCTATTTTCGCCCATCACGGCCGCCGTTTCCAGACCCCCGGTTTACAACAGTACTTTGACAATCAGCCTTGGTATCGTCCTCGATATGCTCCTCAGAATTTTCCCAATAATTTACTCTCAGATGTGGAAAGAATGAATGTAGAATATATTGCTAGGTATCAAGAGATTAACAACCGCCGGTATTTTAAGAGGTAATACCCAAACAAATTACTGTTGGTAGTTTTCTCTGACTGTTTCTACATCCAGCTTGAGGCGCTCTGCAATTTGTTCAATGGTTAACCCTAACTCTTTGAAGATGGGAATCATTTCTAATTTGGTTTGCAAACTGCCTTCTTCAATGCCTTCTTCTTTGGCTTCTTGATAAACTCGACTTTTCTTCAAAGAATCTAAATTTAACATAACTTCTAATTCCTCCCTACTTAAGTTAGCAAATTTATCAATCACAACCGCTTTAACAAATTCTAAAACCTTTTTCTCTAGGGTAACATCTGTTAATTCCTGTTGGGCTTGATTCATTAGTAGTCTGGCAAGCTCTCCTGTTTTTTCTTGGCTTTTATTTTCAACAATTAACCGCATTACTCCTACCGCTAAAGATTGGTTAGGAGTTTTCGCAAGTTCATCAAGATAAAAACGGCGTAGATGTGGCAAAAAGCAATTTAAGTATCCAGGTAACTTGCCTTCATTAGCTTTAGCATTATAAATAACTACAGCATACCAAGTTTCATTCATTGGTTGATACTGAGTCAAATAAAGAATGATTTTTGCAAAAAGTTGGTTGTAAAAATTATCATCCTTATAGGAATGAGCTTCAATAAAGTAAATTGGTTCTTGGGGGAATTTTCGGGGGTAAAAAGCAACCCATCAAAACGAAAACTTCTTTGTTTGATTTCCGGCGCGCTAAATTTATAGATGCTGGTATCTTTCCCTGATTCTCCAATTAATTCAAAGAATAATTCCGGTATTTCTTTGAATATTTCATAAAAAAGTGGATCGGCACTCATATACTTTTACTAACAAGATTCAGTTAATACTCACAACAAATTACAAGTATTTTATTTTACTGGAAAATAAACTGGATACAAGCCATGTGAATTTATCCGTAGAGAAAAACAAACAGTTCTGTCATTGTTTTAAGCCTCCGGACAAATGACCAAAAAATAAAAGGATACAAGCCCCCGGATTTATCCGTGGAAAGGAAAAAAGTGTTTTCCTTATTTCATTAGCCCTTCGATTTATCGATGGGGTAACTGATAACTGATAACTGATAACTGATAACTGAAATGACAGGGGGTCACGACTAGCGCTACCCAGAGCGACTGTCGTCGTCGCGGGGTCAATCCAAAATCCAAAATCCAAAATCTAAAATCTAAAATTGGTTGAACCCAGTTTCTTTCTGCTGCTTATAAAGTTCCTTAAATCTTTTTTGCTGTTGATTGTGATCCACAATGGGTTCGGGATAAACAATACCATGACGTTCTAAGGGGGAAATTTTACCAGTGACTAAGTATTCAGTATCGATCGCTCGCAATTCTGGCACCCATTGTCTGATATACTCTGCTTCAGGATCGAATTTTTTGGTTTGACTGGATGGGTTGAAAATACGCAAAGGCTTGGGGTCCATGCCACTAGAAGCACTCCATTGCCAACCACCATTGTTTGCAGATAAATCCCCATCAATCAGTTTCTGCATGAAGTATTTTTCTCCCCACTGGGGATTGAGAATTAAATCCTTAGTCAGGAAACTAGCCACAATCATCCGACAACGGTTGTGCATCCATCCAGTTTGATTTAACTGACGCATGGCTGCATCAACTATGGGATAACCAGTTTTCCCTTCACACCAAGCCTGAAAATGTTCTGTGTTGGTTTCCCAAGGAAAGTTTTGGAAGATATCCCGGTAAGCGCCCTCTGCTAGTTGGGGAAAGTGATACATGACATGTTGATAAAATTCCCGCCAAGCTAATTCCTGTTGGTATGTGCGGATACTGGCTTTGGTTTCGTCACTGCGACTATTTTCTAAGGCTTCCATAGTAGCTTGCCACACGGTACGAATACCAATCACTCCAAATTTCAAAGCTGAACTTAACTTTGATGTTCCCTCAACCCCCGGAAAATTACGCTGTTCTTGGTATTCATTAATTGCATTTCCAGAAAATTCCTCCAACTGTTCCCTAGCTGGGGTTTCTCCTGGTGCAAGTATCAATTCTCCATCCCAGACAAATCCCAAATCTTTGGCGGTGGGTAATTCAATTACACCATTTTCTACTGCTATTTCCTGCTCTGGGGTGGTTAATCCAGTGATATTCTCTAACTTATCTACAGGATGTGCCTTAGATTTACTAATCCAATTCTTCCAAAAAGGACTGTAAACGGTGTAAGGTTTATTAGTACCAGTAAAAATTTCATCGGGTGAGTGTAGTAGCTGATCCCAATTGTCAGCTAAAACCTGGATACCCTGAGTTTGGAGTATTTCTAGTATAGTGCGATCGCGTTGTTGACCATAGGGTTCCACATCCCAATTCCAGAATACTGCTTTGGGGTGCAATGCTGTTACTAATTGGGGAATTGCTTTAACTGGATTTCCCTGAAGGATTAATAACTGGCTACCAGCTTGGTTATATTGCTCCTGCAATGCTTGCAAACAACCCATCATATACCTCACCCTCACAGCAGCAATATCATCCCCTGTGAGAATATGGGGATCGAGGCAAAATAATCCTACCACTCGATTACTTAGTTCTCTTGCCTTTGCCAGTCCCGTATTATCAGCAATTCGCAAATCCCGCCGATGCCAAAACAGAATTAAATCGGACATTTCATATTTTTATCTTTGGTTCACCTGTACTAGTTTAAGCTGAATTGTCTCTATTTATCTGAAAAATGAAGAAACACGCCCTAAACTCTACTCGCTACAATCGAAGCAAGTTATTAAAGAACTTGTAATGGTAGCTATCTCCCCACAACCACAAAAAATGACCATCGAGGAATATCTCGAATGGGAACCCCAACAAGAAATTCGTTATGAATATGTCAATGGGGAAGTCATAGCCATGACTGGTGGCACAATTCCCCACAATGATATTGCACTTAATTTTTACAGAGCCTTGTACCCACACCTGCGTTCTAGGGGTTGTCGAGTGAATGTGTCAGATGTGAAATTGCAAGTTACTCCTAACAGCCCTTACTACTATCCTGACGTGATTGTCAGTTGCGATGCTCAAGATGTCAATGCTCGCAAATTTATTCAAAATCCGACAATAATTGCCGAAGTTTTATCCCCTGGTACAAGTTCTAGAGACAGGGGGGAAAAATTTACCAACTACTTGACAATTCCCTCTTTGCAGGAGTACTTACTGATTGACTCGGAAAAAATCTCCGTTGAGCGTTACTCTCGGGGAGAGGGCAGAATGTGGCTGTACTATCCTTACGGCGATGGAGATATTATTACTTTATCAAGTATAGAATTTGAGTTTGCGATCGCCCTATTATATGAAGGTGCTGTATTTTGACTACTCCCACCCCTAAAGGGAGTGGGATTCAGATAGTTAGAAGTTAGGATTAACTATCTTATCTACATCGAACAGGTTTAATTGCTCGCCTAACGAGTTCCCCGGCAAACGCTTTTTGCTGCGAGAGCGGCGTTT
>JASJCJ010000163.1 GCA_030066045.1 Calothrix sp. MO_167.B12 | reverse complement strand
CATTTCACCTCAAACTGTCACATAGTAGTGATTTGTCTATAATGCTTATAAATCAAGGAATATAGAGTTTGATACCAAATTTAAGTATGTGTGCCAGTTGCCATAATTTTGTGACGCTTGCGTAAGTCCTACAATATTCAAACCGGATTCCTATATTAATTATTTACAATCCAGTAGATGAGGTAATTGTACAGTGGATAAACTAACAAAATATCAAGAATATATTAAAACACTATTGACCAACTATGCCAGTGATGATGTCTCAGATAATGATGTCGAAGTCCAACTGATTTTAGACACAGAACGCAATCATTATCAATGGATGAATGTAGGTTGGCAAGGATTAAATCGTATTTATCGATGCGTGATGCATTTTGATATTAAAGATGGTAAAATCTGGCTGCAACAAAATTTAACAGATCGCAATCCAGCTGAGGAATTAGTGATAATGGGAGTACCACGAGAGGATATTGTTTTGGGTTTGCAAGCTCCATACAAGCGTCAATATACTGATTATGGCGTAGCGTAGTACAGAAAATATACAAGTATGAGACCGAAATCCAGTTTCTTGGGGAGAGTAATCTTTGCCACAGCTCAAAACCAATCTATGAAGATGATATTTTTTCCAAGGAAACCAAACCATTGTCTGCAAAATCTATCTCAAGATGATATCCTTCCATCATTGCAACTCCCAGTAAAGGCTTATAACCAGAAGCTAAAACAGGGACCACTTTTTCCACATTGTCCCAAACAATAGTTCCTAAATGTACCGACAACAAAGTTTCACTACCATCAGCTAATCTTGCAGGTATGGTTGAATACAAAGGAAAATTCATTGCACTGACTGCTTGTAGTGGTAGGGTAAGATAGTCATTGAATCCAGTATCAATGACAAAATCCAAAGAAAAATCTGGTTGCTGTGGTAAACGAAAAATGACTGGAACTATTGCTTTGCGTTCAACCAATCTTCCGTAAATCATTCAACTGTACGCACCATAGAAGCACCACCAAAGGTGATAGCAACATCATAACCAATTCGCATGGTAAATAATCTAGCGTTGGGATTTTTCTGTTTTAACTTTAATGCAGATTCTACACCAGTTTTATCAATTCCATATTCCCCTGTTTCAGCGTCAATCACAATCATTTTGCCAATATTATCGCCATGCTCAACTTTTTGGCGAATCCCATGTTCGTAAAATTGTTTGGCTCTTTGGGCGACTTCCTCTACAGTCCAAAAAAGAGCTTCCATAATTACACCTGCCCTTACCATACTATTTTTCTATATTCTCATTATAGGGGTAAAGAATTGTGCGATCGCATAGTTTAGAACCCCGACTTTTCTCAAAAATCGGGATTCTATGAGTCTTCATCAAATAATGCATCCAAATCACGATATCCACTAACAACCCGTAAAATTTCAATCCCATCTTCGATTTGACGGTAAAAAATGAGATAATCATCTACGGGAAAACTTCGCAACGAGGGAGAAAGTTCATCGCGTCTGCGTCCCATATTGGGAAAATTTGCCAGTCTCTCAAACTTTTGAGCTATAACATCCAAAAACTTGTTCGCTGTATCTGGATTTTTTGCGAACAGATAATCGTGAATTTCTTGCAAGTCTTGCGTTGTTTGAGTTGATACAAAGTAGATGCCCATTAATATACTACGCCTCAGCTTTTCTCATTGCTTGGTTTTTCTGACGCAGTTTTTCAATTACTTCTCTACCGTCAATTCGTTCCCCGCGTTCTAATTGTTCTAATCCGATGGCAATTTCCTGTTTCAATTCTTCAAACCTACCCTGATAAATCCTTTCCCTTTCTTCCAGCAGTTTAATACCTGCAATAATTACTTCCTCAGTCGAAGCATATTTACCACTTGCTACTTGACTTTGGATAAATTGCTCTAATTCAGGAGTCAAGGAGATACTCATAAATATTATTTAACCTACTGTTTTTCTATATTTTTATTATAGGGGTGAAGAATTGTGCGATCGCTTCTTTTTTTGCAATGACAGTTAAGCTTTTTTCGTTGTGGAGGATAAACTACTCATATAGGTGTATCATATCTAAAAATACTGGTAATTAGGCTTGAATTTTTGCCTCTTCAGTAGAGAGAATAAATGAGGAGTTCACTGTCAGGGGCAATGCCGAAAAAAGTTAGGGAGTTGAAAGCGATGGTTGCAAAGGTTGGCTATATCCTTCAACCAGGAAGAGGTAAAGGAAGTCATACATACTGGAAACATCCATTGTTACCCGAAGAACCCCTAACCATACCGGGAAAAGATGGTGATGATGCTCCGTTATATTTAGAAAGAAATATTCAACGTGTGCTGAAAAAATTGGAAGAAATGGAAAAAACGGAAAACGAAGAAAAACAGGAGCCAGAAGAATGAGCTATCACTACAGCATGGTAATTCAATGGTCAGAGGAAGATCGACTTTTTTTAGTACACTTACCAGAGTTTCCGTGGCAACAGTTTCATACCCACGGTAGAACTTATGAAGAAGCAGCCAAAAATGGTCAGGAAGTAATTGAGACTTTTGTTGAGATGTTGAGAGAAGAGAATAAACCACTACCAGAACCCAGAATGCTTCCAACAAAACCGTTACAAGTTGCGTAAGTGTTGTAATTTCTGTTCTAGCTGACGAAAAACTATTTCCCCATCTATAGTTTCCCCCATCCATCTAGGGAGTGAGGGAGTGAAGGAGTGAAGGAGTGAAGGAGTGAAGGAGTGAAGGAGTAGGGGCGGGGTTTCCCCGCCCAGAGTGAATATGAGCCAAAACACATCACCCCATCCCCCCAGGAAAAAACCCCCAACTTCTAGCGCCACTTATCCCATTTGTCGTTGAAAATCGACGTATCTGGGAATGCGGTGGGATTATTGTTTTTATTCAACAGCCGTTGTAAGGCTAAAAGCTTGGGTTCTATTCTGGGTAACTCATCTACCAACTGATAAGGAGCAATATTATTTTTCAATGCAAAAGCCGCCGTGGTTCCCGCAGCAGCACCAGCTGACCATTCAAAGGAATGTACCCGATAAGCTGCTGCTGCAATATGGCTAGTAGCAATGCTTTTACCACCTACTAATAAATTATCTATTTTCTGGGGAATCATAGCTCTGAGGGCAATTTGGAAGGGGTAAGCCTGTCCTGCTCCCCGCCTTTCATTGGGACGTTCCTGATTACCTGGAGCTTCTGGAGGACTGTTAACCATACAAGGATGGAAGTCAATGGCATAGTGACCTATACCCACAGCATCAGCATAAATAGTAGAGCGGGTACGTCTACCTGTTTCTTCTAAACGCTTTTTGCCAGAAATTACAGAAGTAGCTTCTAAGCCAGCCAGGGCCACTTGTAACCTACGGAACATTTTTGGTACCAGGGTTTCGCGGTAGTATGGGTCTTGATAGTTGCGTCGAGAAATATCAATTTCCCAGATTGTAAACCCTTGGGGCTGTCCCCAGCTAGGACGACCAATAATTCGCCTTCCTTCTCGCATATAGGGATATTTAGACAAGCCATGTACTGTCCCCATAGGAGAATTTAAACCAGACAGAAAGCGGTGATTGGGATGGGGTTTTTTCACACCCTCCCCTAGCTGAGAATCAGTTGTTCCAGCTACCAACCAGTAAAAGTAAGAACGGGACAACTCTTCTCCTTTGCGTAAACTTTCTGTCCGCAATCCACCCATCCAACCCCCTGGTTGTAATTGTCCGCTAGACTCTAACTGTTGGCGGGTATAAATCAAGTTATCTTGGGATGTTCCGGGACGGTAGTCATTACCCCAAGTCCAGTTTTGCATGGAAATATCCCCTGGTGTGGGAGCAGTAAACTTGATACCCCGAAATTTCATTGGTTCTCCTTGTCGGGGACTCCAAATACGACGGTAGGTAAATACTAGGGGGAAACTTGCTAGTCGCTCCAATTCATAGCTGAAGTATGGAGAATACTGCATATAAAATGGGGGCATTTGATGCTTTTGGGCATCTTTAGTGGCCTCCATTGCAAAGGTATAGGTAAATCCTTGGGTGCAGTAGGGGTCATTATTGGCACTGGAGGAAGAAGGCTCTAGGTGGGAGCGAGGATCAATTCCTAAACGGTAGGGAACATCTGCTAAGCCAATAATTTCCCCTGTTTCACTGCCATCTACAACATACCAATTGGGAGTATTGCCTTGCTGTTGCTGTTTAGGAACAAAACGAATAATTTGTTTCTTAAATTGGTCAGAATTTTGATATTTATAAGCGTCTTCAATGGTTTGGGACAGGGGTAAAGTATTAAGTGGTGATGCACCTTTAGCTGGTTGATGTTGAATAGCGATCGCACTATTAATAATTTTCCCATCACTACTAATATCTAATTCCTTAATTACCGTATTGGGGAACCATTGCAACTTACCTTTACCTTTCTTGGCAGCATCTTTGAGCATTCTAATCAAGATTTTATGACCATCCCGGGGTAGAAAACAAGAGTCACTCACCCAACATTTACCAGGGTTGAGTTGATTATATTTGCGGCGAATTCGTGACCGTAATTCCAAGTAACCACGAGAGTAAAATAGTTTACCGCGCTGGGTTGGTCTTTCATCCAATGCAGATGTTCCTTGAGAAGAAATTTGTCCCCCCAACCAGTCAGTAATTTCCGTTAAACAAACCCTGCGTCCGGCTAGTAAACCTTCATATGCTGTAGCGACACCAGAAAGTCCACCACCCACCACTAACATATCACAATTGATTGTTTTATCAGGATTCCGTGGTGGTGCGGCAACTACAGTATAAGGTGCAAAACATGAGACAAATGTAGAGACAATAGTAATTATACTGAGCGATCGCTTCATTTTCAGCACCATCCGTTCAACTCCTAAATCAGTTCTCTATCGACAAAGCATTGGTATCAACTCAATCGATTTATCGATGGAAAACGAATAACTGAAATGACGCTACCATCTAATAAATGTTCACTGCAAGCTTTTCTCAAGAATTAAGGGGAGCAGCGCGTTCTTGGGGTCTCCCATGAGCGACTACAGAGGGCTTGGGAGCATCCCAATTTTTCAAAAATATGCGGTAGTGGGAGCCGGAAAGCTCCCTGGCGTTACATCTCATGTCCTTCAGTATCCTGGAATTCAAAGGAATATGGGATGTTTGCTGACTCCAATTTGCCAGTGCTATCAGCAAAGACTTTTATAAGCCAGGGAATTGATTTCCTGCTTACAGCAGGGAGCGAGACGCTCCCACTACAATTGTTTACTTATCATAACTAATGCAATGAACTACTAGTGGAATCTAAATAATATGGCTGGGTTTATGAATTTAGCCCAGCCTGAGAATAAATTTTGCAAGTAAATTTATATACTTAATACTTTAGTTTATACTCCTACGAATATGCTCCTGAATTCTTTGTTTGCGTCTCCCTGAGCTGGCAGAGGACAAATCGAAATTAGTCCCACTGCGAGTTAAGTGTTCCATAACCTGTTTTTTCCGATTTTCTGGTTTTTTAGGTGTAGTTGGGGTAGGAGGAGGGGGTGGTGCTGGTGTTTCTTTTACTGGTGCTGGTTCGGAAAGTTTTAACCTTGGGGAAGTAAACTTCATTTTTACGTTGCTTGTTTTTTTCAAGTGTTCTAAAATACGCCGACTGCGTTCATTTGCTGACATGATTGCTCCTGTAAATTGTAATTGTGTTCAATGAATAGATATTGAATTTGGTAGTTTGCCCAACTTCATTGACATTGCTTTATTGCTGTCTTCAATCAGGATTTAGCAAAGTCAAAAACTGGTGAATTAAGCCAATGGTGACAGCAGGTAGTTCTAATTGAGGGGTAAGACCAACATTCTCTAGAACTTGGAAAGCCTTGATCGCTTCCGGGTTCATTTGTGCTAAACGATGCCCAATTTCCGGTCCGGTAAATTGAGATTTGCGACCCCAGATTATAGCTGTGGGAATTGTTAGTTGGGTAATGTAATCTGATAGATCAAAACATAAATCCCCCCTAACAAAAGAAAGGGCACTGTATTCTGCATTCTTTTGTTGAGCCCCTTGGAGATAAGCCTCTACCATCTCTGGATAGACTCGCTCTGGACAGGCAAATTGACGCTGTTCCAAAAAGCTACGAATTGCTAACTCATTAGCCACACCAACCCCATAAATTAGGTTGTCCAAAATAGGAGTACTAACCAATTGGGCAAAAAAGCTACGGGTATAGTCTTCACCAAAATCTGATAGCCCAGCAGGTGTGGTGAGAATTAAGGAGGAGAATAACTCAGGACGAGCGATGGCTACTCGAATGACAAAGGCGGCGGTTAAAGAGGAAGCAATAACAGTTGTCGGTGCCTTACAGGTTTTCTCTAGAAATTCTGTAATGGTGGTCAAATAGTCATCAATCTGATAATTCCGTACCGGATGGGATGAACTCCCCCAACCAATCAAATCTGGAGCCAGAATGCGATACTCGGTTGCAAAAGCTGGATAGACTTGAGACCATTCATAAGCAGAGGAACCTCCGCCAAAGCCGTGCAGAAATACTAGAGTCTTCCTTGAATCAGTTTCCCTACTTTCTCTGAGCCAAGGAGGATTGTCAGCAGTATAATAGACCATCTCTCCCAGACTCGTGGTAATGGAATATTGACCAAAACCAGGTGGTTGCAACATAAAGATTAATAATCAAATAGTTGTTGTCTGCTACCTAAGCACAGCTTAAAGATTTGCCACTAGTAAAAAAAGGATTTATGCCTCAATGGGAGCATCCCAAATGTTTGTAGTGTGGCATCTTGCCTGCCTTACATAGGGCTTGCTGTTCGCGGAGCGTGCCGTTAGGCATAAAAGTCTTTTGGTGGGGGCAGGGAATAGGGAATAGGGAATAGGCAATAGTTCGGTGCTTCTTTATTTCTATTCTTTTTACCGAAAAAAATAGCAGATGCAAGGATTTTAAACCTAAAACCCCAATAAGCTAGCACGCCCTTCTCCAAGAAAATAGCCTCAAAGCATTGGTAAGTCAATATTTTTCAGTTATTCAGCAAGCCCTACATATAAAGGGAGCAAGATGCTCCCACTACCGTTTTTTTGGAAAAATTGGGATTTTCCCGCCTCAATTGGCTGATTTTGTTGATTGACCGAAAAATAAACTGGATACAAGCCCTCTGCATCCACTCATGGAGGAAACCAACGCCAGTCGTCTGCAGCGGGAAATCCCTACTCTGCTCCAAGCCGCTCCGCGTCTACGGGTCGCGCCACTTGACGGCAGTTGCTTTATGCCGGGGAACCCGGAGGGTGAGACGCGTAGTGCGAAAAAACACGGAGTCCTTGTTAGAAACCCCTTATTTTAATTATGGGGTTCTCTAACCCCTAATCCCTAACACCCAACCCCTTTCATTGGGTAATTCTACTAAGCTGTATCAATCAGAAGGTTAACTGAGTAACTATATCAAGCCCAATTGAGACAAGATGCTCTGACCTGTAACTAACTCAGTTGCGATCGCAATCACGAAACCCAACATCGCTAAACGACCATTCCAGGTTTCGGCGAACTTGGTAAAACCAAATTTAGATTCTTGATTGTCCATGACTTCAAGCTCCGTTTATTTTTTTTGACTTTCGCCAATATATAAAGAAATATTACAAATGATATTGTAAACATTTATGTCAAAAATGTCCCTACTTTCTCACACTTAATTTTTTTGCATGGTAATTGCTACATTTTTAACACTTAGTTGTGATCGCCCCTTGAGTGGCTCCCTTTGGAAGCATTGCCCCATTATCTCATCACCTCTTTCCCCCTACCTCTAGTAGTCTGTCCCGTTAATTTTGATAGTTTATTGTAGTGCGGGCATCTTGCCCGCTTGCTGATTACAGCAGGGAGCGAGACGCTCCCACTACAATTGTTTGCCCATCAGAACTAATGAGATGAAGTACTAGTGCTTTGTCCCATTAGTTCTGATGGGTTGGATAATGAACCGCAAAGGCGCAAAGAGCGCGAAGAAAGAGAAGGAGAAGATAAGTATAGAACTTGGTTTACCTATCAAAATTAATGGGACAAAGCACTAGTATATGAGAGAGAAAGTTTGAACTGCGCCCCCATTTGTAACAGTTTTAGGGCAAAGCTACACTTTCAATGCGATCGCAAGATGAGAATTTCATGAAAAAAGTTTACATAAATACATAAAATCTGTTAATTTTTGTATTGAAGGATTATATGCATTTTTCTCTCCGACTTGTTTAAGAAATCGGGGGTCGCTCACACTTAAGACTCGTCAAAATGAACAAAAGTTCACCGTATTCAATCAACTATTAGTCCCCAATTGCTTAAAGTCTTTTTTCTGCTATTCTCTTATTAATTTAGTCTTATGAAACCTACTAAACCCACCACTGACCTGGTTCGTACCTATTTAAAAGAAATTGGTCGTTTTCCCCTCCTAACCCACGAAGAAGAAATCCTCTATGGCAAACAAGTACAACGCTGGGTAGCTCTAGAGGAGGTCAGAACATCCCTCCGGGAGGAGCTAGGTTACAAGCCTAGTTTAGCGGAATGGTCAAACAGAGCCAATTTATCCATCGCAGACTTACAACTAGCCATTGAACAAGGGCGAACTGCCAAGGGTAAAATGGTAGAAGCTAATTTGCGATTGGTGGTATCAATTGCCAAAAAATACCTCAAACGCAATGTGGAAATGTTGGATTTAATTCAGGAAGGGACAATAGGTTTGCAGCGAGGCGCGGAAAGGTTTGACCCCACTCAAGGCTATCGATTTTCTACCTACGCCTATTGGTGGATTCGACAAGCCATGACAAGAGCGATCGCAGACCAAGGTCGTACCGTTAGGCTACCAATTCATATTACTGAAAAACTGAACAAAATTAAGAAAGCACAGCGTCATCTAACTCAGAAATTAGGAAGAGCTGCAACTGTTACAGAAGTGGCTGCTGAAGTTGGTTTGCAGGCTGAAAAGATTCGTGAATATTTGGAGCGATCGCGTCGAATTATGCCTTTGGATGTGCGGGTAGGAGATGATGAAAATACTGAATTTAGTGCTTTATTAAAAGATACTAATATTTCTCCGGAAGACTACGTAGCTCAGTCTTCTTTACGAGAGGATTTAGAGAAGTTAATGACTAATTTGACACCCCAACAGCGACAGGTGATTTCTCTGCGTTTTGGACTGGAAAATGGTAAAGCTTTGACGTTAAGTAAAATCGGCGAATGGCTAAATATCAGTAGGGAGTCTGTGCGTCAGCTTGAGAAGCAAGCATTAAAACAATTGCGCCAGAGTAAGGTAAATCTTCAGGAATATTTGGCCAGTTAGCCCCACTCTGCTCCAAGCCACGCTTCGCGCGTCTACATGCACAATATTTTGTCCACAACCAAGGATGAAAATAATTCCCTAACTCTGGGCGGGGAAACCCCGCCCCTCACGTTATTTATCATTTCTCAAGCTTGAAAATGGTTAGGAGGCGCACAGTAGGGGCGCATTGCGTGCGCCCTTGAGGAGTTGGAACAAAGCATTTTCATACTTGTTTGTGGGATTTTCTCGTGGGGGACTAGCTTGAAACAAAATGGGCGAATCGTGGGTAATTAGGCGAACCTGATATAATTCCTGCTTGATTCACCCCAACCCTCTTTTACCCTCTCCTTAATAAGGGGGTGAGGTTTTATAAGTAATACCAATTCAAATAATGTTTGCGACACATAAATTAAATTACTCGTAGGGGTTTAGCAGTGCTAAACCCCTACCCATCCACTGCTAAACCCCTACCCATCTGTCGCATTCTTTTTTCAAATTGGTATAAGCTGTGGCGTATTTAATTTGTATATCGGACGCGGGCAAGATGCCCGCACTACAATAATTTGACGTTTTCACTTTATACAATTGAGCTGCACAACAGCTTATTCAACCGCACATCATAGTGATTTGTAGGATAGAAATCGGGGATGGCTCACATCCACGATTCAGAAATTTTCTTGCAACCTTAACTACTTTTTTGCTTTTTTTGAATATTATTCAACCCATTTAAAAACATTGGCACAAATTTTTCCATAAAAGCCTGGGGATCTCTTTGCCAAGCTTTGTTTGCCACTTGTACCCTAGTCATCTGTAGTTCAGGGGCTAATAGGGTTTGGGGTAAACGCTGCATCAAATACTGGGGACGTTCCCAAACTGGCATTGTATTACTTACTTCCAGGAGATTGTTGAGCCGACGCAGTTCCGCACCAGCCATAATATCCATCCCCGATTCAAAAGCCGCTTGTTCTATGGCGGCATATTTGCTTTTCGCCCGTTCTACCTTTGTCCGATGCTCCGGGCTTTTCTTAGCGATTTGGGCTAGCCAGCGATTTCCCCAACGCACATGACCCGCTTCTTCTGGGAAAATTTTGGCAATGGTTTCTCTAATTTGGATATTTTCTTCCGTTTGGGGGGCTTGTTTGAGGGCGTGAATGTGGGCAGAAAAGTACTCACAACCCCGTTTTTCTGTCACATTAATCGATGCTAGGGCAGCAATTGTAACATCTTCTACGTTTGTTTGGGCATCGTACAGTTCTTGGTCTATTAGCCTTTCAAATTCGTCAATGTAGGACATTCCCGGTGGTTTACCAATGTCTGCGCCTAAATCTACTAGTAAATCTGTCAGCCACATGGCATGACGCGCTTCATCCGAGACGTGGCGAGATAGATCCTTTACCAATGTTTGGGGTTGACCATTGAGCCGTTCAATCAGTTCTGTGAGGTCTTTACAGCTACGTTGTTCGTTGTAGCGGTAGCGGTTGAGGGTGATGAGGTGAATTTCGCGATCCGCGACTACTCTTTTGAGTATGTCTCGGGCACTCATGGAGTTGTATTTGCGAGGATATGCTACTTGCATTTTTGGGGCTGTTTTGTAAACTTTTTTAAAGAATATGTTTTTTAATATAGCGTGATGCGTGAAAAAATTCTGTGGCTAATAAGTTCGGTAGGCGTAATTAAATGTCAGACTGAACCTCACCCCCAGCCATTGGTCACAAGTTAAGCCTGTATCGCAATTGTCAAGGGGCTTTTAGAAAATGCTTGAAAGAAAAATTGATCAGAGCCTCGCTGTTTGTCAGGGAATGGTGCAACCATTAACTTAATGTTGGGTTTTCGTTGTCGTTTAACAATACCGCTCATCTTGATTTTCAGGAGCAGCAAAATACTTAACTGGGTCAGAAGTAAGACCTTTTTGGTGTGCGACAGAAAAATGATAAAGACCACGATAAATCATCTCCAAAGAAATGCGATCGAAGGGTAAAGATAGCTCATCAGCTACGGCATCACCTAAATCTACCAATACGGCATAAAATAAGGGAGTTGCGCGTTAATAAGATACCAGCCTTGGAAATAAATAAAAAGTAGTGAACCCGAAAGATCCTCATGAAGGCTGGTATCTTATTTTTTTGCTTGTTCCTAACCAAGTTCCCCAAATCTGTAACTGAATACCATTAAGAGAACCTGTCCATAAATAACTTAAACCCAAAAGCCGTTTAACAGTATTAAAAGCATCCTCAATGCGCCAACGTCTTCGGTATAAATCAGCCACTACGTAGGGAGGTAAAATAGTTGGGTCAAGTATACTGGTTAAATAAGAATGCCAAGTCTTACCCGAACGTACTTCAATTAAACGTAAAGTAATGAATGGAGTTTTCTTCGTGCCAGACCCTAGACGTATCAAACGGTCTCTGAGAGCATAACTGTCTGTAAAAACTTGCTTAACTTGAATGGAAGCTCCCTTTTTCAAGCGAGTAATAAAGTGAACTTCTCGTTCAATTAATTGCAGCCAAAAGCTAAAATGATAAAACCCTCTATCCAGTAAAAGTAAGGTTTTCGCTGTAACTAAATTTAAAATATCTAATTCAAATTTAACATCAGAAGCTCTAGGATTTTCATTGAACCAAATTTCTATTGGTAACCGAGTCATTAAATCTATTACTGTTCCCATTTTTCCTGCTAATTTCCCTTTAGGAACATCTTCTAGACTTTTGAGTTTACGAAACAATATGTCCAAAGTCCAATTAACATTTTTTAACAGAAAAAGTGTTGATTTCGTGATAGAATAACCCCGGTTAAAATTCACAGGTGGATGCTCAATCCACTCATATCATGTCCGGGGGCATACCCATAGTATGTCATTGCGAGTGGAACGAAGTGAAATGACGGTTATTTAAACGGACATGTTAAACGGACATGATATCACGGTCAAATCTGCATAATAGACCTCTCCGGAAATGAGATATCAACCCTGACTGCACAAGGCTTTTACATTCTTTTTCGGAGATGTCTAATGGGTAAAAAGGCGCGAGAAACCTCTTTGGGAGAAAATAATCATGGTTTCATTTATCGTTAACAGTCTTGATGACAATATTAATCCCAATGATAGTTCAACAACTCTACGCGAAGCTATCCTCGAAGCGAACAATACACCGGGCTTAGATACGATTGAGTTTAATGTCGGGTTGACTGACCAGACGATTAATCTCACCGATGGAACACTTGAAATTACCGATGATCTCTCCATCAATGGTCTCGAAGGTGTCACAGCAGCTAGCCTGATCGTCAGTGGTAATAAGACTTTTGACATTTTCTCGATTAACAATCGCTCTGAAGTCACCATCCAAGGGCTGAGCATTGTCAACGGTGAGAATGGCATTGATCTCGGCAATGACAATAGCCTGGAAGTGATCAATAGCTTCTTCAGTTTCAATCGTGAGGCAGCTATCTCCGGTGGCGACGACAACGAACTGACAGTCAGCAACAGCGTGATTAGCTTCAATCAGGGTGATGGTGTCCAGCTCAGTGATAACAACAGTTTGGAACTGAGTGAGAACGAGATCTTTGAAAATGGGGGGAATGGTATCCAACTTGATAACAATAACATAGTAACAGTCAGTGGCGACTCGATTCAATCCCATCAGGGTAATGGCATTCAAGTTGGAGAAAACAACACGGTGACAGTAGACACCGTCGGCATCGTCAACAACAAAGGGAATGGCATTCAGTTTGAAGACAACAACACAGTGACGCTCACCAGCTTTCGTGAAGACAGAAACAACATTAGTTTCAATATGGGTTATGGTATCTTCGGAGATAACGAAAACAACCTGTCAGTCAGCGTTAGTGACCTCGAAAACAATGATGCAGGTGGCATCCAACTTGTTGACTCGAATATGGTCACATTGCGCGATATTACTATCCAATCCAATGGAGGTGATGGCATCCAGCTCGAAGATGAGAATACGGTGACGATCAGCAGCGATGTCGGAGGCAGAAACCTAATCAAAGACAACAGTGGTTATGGTATCGAGATCAGCAACAACAACAACCTGTCAGTCAGCGTTAGTGACCTCGAAAACAATGATGCAGGTGGCATCCAACTGGAAGACAGTAACAGTCTGCAAGTATTTGCTAGTGATATCCTTTTGAATGGTGGTGATGGCATCCACTTTGATGACCAGAACATAGTAACGCTCAACCAGAGTCGGGTTGAAAATAACAATGGTTCAGGCTTATCTGGTAATAATGACAATGACCTGGACTTGATTGGTGTCACCATTGATAACAACGGTGATGATGGCATCCAGTTGATGGATGACAATGAGTTAGGACTGTTTTCAAATAGCTCTATCTCTAATAATTTCGATGACGGTGTCCAGCTTGGTGAAGGGAACTCATTATTGTTTGGCCTTACCAATGTAATGAATAACGGTGGTTTGGACTTTAATTTTGACATGAATGACAACTCATTCTCCTTTGTGGAAGAGGGGTTTATGTAGAAAATTAACATTAAACAACTCTAAGAGGCTGTTTTCATGACTTTGATCCTGCCAAAAAAACTGAGGTTTTAACGATTAAGATCATCTCCTTGAAGAGGTTTTCAACCCCTCAACCTTCATCAGTATCACTGAAACGGAGGACGTGTTAGGTGATTTCTGAAAATAATTTTACCAATGGCAAGGGCGCAAGCATTGCGCCCCTACATATCCCCTACATATGTATCAATATTTTTGTGAATTGGTGTAAGGTAGATTCCGCCGCCCTACCAAATTGGGTGAGCGAAAAAGGTGGGTATAATAAACTTATTCTCTGCGCCTCTGCGCCTCTGCGTGAGACAAATTCATATTTTACCTCTCCTCCAACACCAAAGTAGACTCCGCCGCCCTACCAAATTCTTCCGGTACATATTGCAGATGTACTTGAGAACCCGGATATTTAAACGCACCAGGTGTAACGGAAAGCACTAAGTAGTGGAGGCTGTAAACTCCTGGTTCTAGATGATTCCCATAGACAACGATGCGATCGCGGTATATTATTTTATATCCCAGTTGCCAGCTATCTGCTTGGGCTTGTAGGGCGGCTGTGGTTGTTTGGAAGCTTCTATCCACGGCTTCAAATCCGGCTGGGAGGGGATCTGTGACAATTATATGATCCACGGGATGGTCTGTAATAATTTCTAAACCAATGTCAAATACTTCTCCGGTTTTGGTGCTAAATGGCTTGTCGAATGCATATAAACCAACTTTTTGCAAGACTTTCTCTGCGTTGGCTTTGCGGATTTCCCTTGTTACCCGCAAGCCGTTAAATCTCCCTGGTTGTTTACCTTGTAAGCGGTAGCGGTAGGCGAGTAAGTAATGTAAGCTACCTTTACCACGCCCTTTGGCAACTGTTTGAAGTAGTAAATCATGTCGCCCACGGGGTAATTTATCCATCGGCACTTTGATATCGAAGCTGGGATTGCGATTGCCGACGAATTGATGTTTCCCTAGTTGCTTCCCAGCTAATTTAACGGTGGCGACAAAGTTGGGTGGGGTAGGTTGTAATTGGCTGTATTCCACCAATGCTGTGAGTGCTTGGGCATTATTATAGGTATTTTGCCATGTGCCATCCCTTCTTAACCCCAGTAGGCTTTGTAAGAGTCTATCAATGACTTCTGGTTTGGCTTCTTGGTTGATAAATAGGCGTAATGCTTGGGCTTGGGCGGTGGTGGGTGAACTCATCCAGGACCAACTGGGTGGTAAACTGACTGTGGCGGTACGCCCGGTTTCATAGATGTTTTGTTGCAGTTGTTGGAATAGTTGTTGGGACTCATCCTGCCATTGGGGGAACTGGGAGAGGTATCGCGCTAGTTTCACTTGGGTAACAAAATCAAATTCCTGGCGTTGTTGATAGATATCGGCGAGGAAGGTATTACGTTTGTCTCCCAATTCTGCTAGGGCAATTAAGCTATGCAGACGGAGTTGATTTTTACACGACTGTTTTGTACAAACTGAGTATTTTCTCGGATTAGCCAACACTTTCTGTAAATATCCCTTGAGGCGAGATACCATCCCTGCATTAACTGAGTTGGGGAACGCCTGACGTGCTTGAGTTAAAGACTCGGCTACATAAGGGGTAATCCAAGGATCTGATTTTTTCTGTCCGGGATAAGCTGCAAAACCACCATCTGCTAGTTGTAGTTTTTGCAACTGTTCAATGGCTTGGGTTGCTTGTTTGCGAGGATTAAATTCAGCAAAGGTTTGCTTTTCTTTTCTCTCTCTCTCTCTATCAGAAACTCTTTTCTTTGCGTCCTTCGCGTCTTTGCGGTTCCTTAATTCTGCAACCCCGTATTTCTTACCTAAGATTTCCAGATTTGCAGCAATCAATAGTTGACTTGCTGCTGGCTCTGCAAAAGGTAACTTATCCTCATCCCACACCTTTCTAGCTGGTGCTTTGATTTCTGGGATGAGAGTACTCGCCAGTTGAATATCTAAACCTCCAGCTTCAGGAACAGCTTTTTTATCAATATTTAAAGGAATTTTCGCCTGTTTCTGGGTAACGCCAGTTTCTACCACTTGTTCTGTAATTTGTTGTGGCTTAATTTCTAAAGGAACTTCAAAAGCATCGGCGGCGATATTATTTAACTGGGTGGTAAAACGAACTTTACCCTCTCCCTCATTCTCTGCCACCATCGGGAAACGGTAAGCGCGGGTGGCTGATTCTGTTTTGGTTTGTAAGTTGACAGTTGTGGGTTTCTTACCAAAAAATTTGACTGCACCCCTAACTTCTCCATTAATTTGCAGATTTCCTTGCTTTCCAGTGTTGTTAGTAACTGATAAACCGGCTTGAAAGTTATCTCCAGGACGGGCGAATTGGGGTAGGATGGCATTGGTTAGTAATGGCTTGGTAGTAATAAACGTTTCTTCTCCCTTACCAAAGCGAAGATTGCCATCGGTGGCGACAACCATTACCCGCCATGTGGTTAAGTCATCGGGGAGTTTAAATGTCACCTCTGCTCTACCATCATTATCTGTAAGTAGGGAGCCATTGTAGTAAGCTAGAGCTTGGAAATCTGTACGCACCCGCGTACCTGCTGCCCCGGAGGATAATCCCCCACCATAACCCCAACCTTTGGGTTTAGTGAGAGATTGTTGTTGTACTACTACATCTTTGCGATTATCGCTAAACCGGGTGGTGATGGGATGGTTGGCATATACTGTATCTACTAAATTTGGAGGACGATAACCAGATAGTTGCAGTACTGCTTCATTCACCACCATGACTGTTAATTGTCCTTGAGTGGGGTTTCCTTGGTTGTCTTGCAGTTGTAGTTGTAATGTTTGCTCTGCACCCGGTTCTAGGGATGGTTGCACTGGCTTGACTTGTACTTTTAACTGTTTATTTTGCAAGTTCACTTGAAAGTCAGCAAAACCAATCTTGACTAATTTATCTAAACTTCCTGGCTCCACCTGATTTAAAGGTTTACCACGGCGCACTAATACTGCTTGTACTGCTGCGTTGGGTAACATTTCCGGGGTGACTGGGAATTGAATTTGGGGTGCGCTGCCTGTAACTTTGAGAGTTTGCTGATATAGGGGTTTGTCTTTCACCACAGCAAAGTACAATTCTGCTTCTGGGTAAGGAGATTGCAGTAAGACGGTGGCGGTTTCGCCAGGGTTATATTCTTTTTTATCCAGTTTCAGTTCCAAAACATCCTTATCCCTAGTACCCCAAAATACAGGATTATCTCCCGCTACCCAAATTTGCCTATCGGTGGCTGAGACGTTACATGTAACGTCTCTACAATTGGTAAAATTAGCTCGGATACGGTAAGAACCTGATGTGGGTGGTTTGAGAGTTACAGATTGGGGATTTTTGGCAGATGTTACCTCTGCTTTGGCAACTGTTTTGTATTCAACCTGATTTTTGGCAGCGCGACTACCTTCCACAACTCGGGTGACGCTACTATATTTAATTTGTTGTAATTCTAAACGTACCCGTTGATTTTCTATTGCTTTACCTGTAGGTTCGGTAACAATGACTGACACTGGCAAATCTTTACCCGCTTCACCAACAAAATTACTCTTTAACCCAATTAATTTATCGCTAGGTAAGGCGGTAATTGTCTGAGAATTTGCTACCGATAAGTTAGAAACATCTGCCACCTGCACATCTACCCGATAAATCATGGGATAGGCTAAATCTTGGGCAATGGTAAAACTTTGGCTACTATTGCCCTGGTTATCCAATAGGGTATTAGCTTGCACCACATCACTAGGTAAACTTGGGGATTCTTCTGGCCAAAACCATTGCCTACCAAAACTAAACTCAGACCAACCCTTGGGTGTAAAATAAGTGCGGCTACGGGTGACAAAATACTTGGCTTTGCCTCCTTCCACTGGTGCCCCAAATAAGTAATTACTGCTAGCTTTAACTATGATGCGATCGCCTATCTGAGCAAATTCTCGATCTACTTTCAACTCTACCTTAAAATTGGGCGGTTTAAACTCAGCTACCCGCAACTCCCCGGTAATTTCCTGTCCTTGTTTACCCTTTGCCAGGATTGTATAGTAACCCAAGGGCTGAGTTTTACTGATGGGTAACTCTAGGGAAAAGGTGCCAAACTCATTGGTAGTTTTCTTTCCTAAATCAGTTTTACGTCCATTAGGATTAGTAAGACTAACTTGGTAAACTGCATTCTTATCCTGCTTAATTTCTCCATTCTGTAAATAATCAGCCACACCAGTCAACCAAGCCTTTTCCCCTGGTTGATACATCTTCCTATCAGAGAAAATTACTCCCCGGGACACTGGCTTACCATAATCCCAATCTGCATAGATACCATAGCCATAGGCACCACTATATTTCTCCGTGCGAGCAAATGCCCAATCTTGATTTTCCCTGGCAATCACCAATAATTGGGGTGGCTTCACAAAACTTTCCTTCCCAGCAAAACATTTACCCAAATCCTGTTTATTTAACCGCAAAGTACCATTTACACCTGTTTTCCCCGAGGCACAGGGTATTGGTTGGGGACGGGATTTTGCTCCTAATTTTGATTCGTACACTTCCACATCAGCCGCTTTGACAGGGGAACCATCAGCCAGATGATGGACACGAATCAAACCTGAATCGGGAAACCACTGATTAAATACCCCTAAATTTGTCAATTGCACCAAACCATAGGTTGTAGGTTCCCGCCACTTACGCTTACCTTTCTGCTCATAGCTATTGGTACGTGCTTGCACCCCATAGGCTAACATTCCCGTAGCAGCACCCATTTGTTTACGTAAAGGTACAGATATTTTCCGGGGTTGATTCGTTTTTTGAGATACTTTAAAACTTTCCCACTTACTCACTGGCGGTAATAAATCATTCTTATTACCACTGGGATAAGCCGAATTCACATAAACTAAATCCGTTGGTTTAATTACTTTATAAGCCGCTTTATATCTAGACTCTGGTAAATTTATCGTCGAAATATTCAACTGTAAATCTTGACCTGAAGGGAAGATATTCAACCCATCAGGAACCCAAATATTCCCGGCTAAATCTCCGGTATTATAATTAACCTTGACCTTCTTCCCTAAAGTTTGTCCAAACTGGTCCTTTACCTTACCACCAATGGTAATTTGATAATTAGTTTGTGGTTCTAGGGCATAAGGATTAATTGTAACAAATTGATCGCGATCGCTAACTTGAATTATCCTAGATATAGCTTTAGGTTGAGGATTAATTTGAATATTCTCAATTACAGAATCGGCAACTAAACCATTATTAAACTCTAGTTGGGGAGCACCTGACACAAATCTACCATAAGCACCCCCCGCATCCGGCTGTCCGTATGGTTTAATACCCTCAAATTTCAAAGGGGAATAAGTAGTTATCTTACTAGCAAACTCCTTATCACTAGGCAAATTACCAATTGCTGGTAGTATACCCGGAGTCAATTGTAAGCGATAGGTAGTGGCTTTTTTCAACCCTTGTACGGGGGTCAAATCATAAATCCAATTACGTGCTGATGGGTCAAACTTGGCAAAAGGATCTGCACTGCGCTTGGCTTTATCTTCCTGTTCTAAATCTACTCGAAAACGTACACTCTTTTTCTTACCTTC
>JASJCJ010000162.1 GCA_030066045.1 Calothrix sp. MO_167.B12 | reverse complement strand
GACTTACCGAAATATTGGGGTCTGGTGCCCTGTCTTTTGAGGCAGAATGTTTTTGGGACGGGGTTTGAATCCCGGTCACAAAAACAAACTTATTACTTATTACTTATTACTTATTACTTAATTCAAGCAGCCGACATATTTTTTCTGTGGGGGAGGCTGCGGTGTAGATTTTCTGACCGCATTATTGACGTTGCGTGACGCTGCAATCGTAATCTGAACCTAGGGTTCAGGCTTGTAAATTCACCCACTAATCACCGATTGTGACACTTGCGTAAGTCCTGTAGATATGGAAATTTTTGAAGTCCTATTTTATGTTCGCTTTATCATTTATATTTCAAATGAATGCAATACAGAGTTTTATGTATTTTAGACGAATTTATATAGGTTTAATGCTTTTAAATTAAGATTTATTGTATTGCACCCATGAGAACATAAATTAAATTTACTAAGGGACTGGCAGATAAAAAACATCCTATAGTTATCAAGCAACAAAACATATAAACTTCACTGTCAACTGTCAACTGTCATCTAATGCAATTGAAAACATTTATTGGTGATGTATCTAATGCAATTGAAAACATTTATTGGATACAAAAATTAATGTTATGTAATGATTTTCAGTATAAAGGAAGATTTTATAAAACTAAATGAGTTCGTTAGTGGAAAGTAATAAAATGAAGATGTATATAAAGCTGATGTAAAAAAAATTCTGTTTTGTGAATTTTTGTTAGTGCAATCCCCTAGGAGGTAAGATGAATACTCACAGGAAGAGGCTTTTGCACAGTCGTTTTGACCTCAGAATTTTAACCTGCTGTACTCTGGCAATTGTTTTGGGCTTTGGTAATGTTGGGATCGCTGGATATCGTCCACCAGCATCACAAAAATCCCCTAGTGGTTATACGGAATCATCTGGGGTACGGGGTAGATGTCAAGGAAAGGGTGTGGATGAGGTTGTTTTGTTGGCTCCAAGACAACACGTAGGACAAACGACTTCAGTGTATCCAACGTTTGCATGGCTTGTACCCCAAAAACAAGCGATGTCAGTGAAGTTTTCAATTTATGAATTTGATAGTAATGATGAGCCGAAGCGACTAATCTATCAACGTGAATTACCAGCCTTACAGGGTATTCAAAAAGTGTCTCTGCCCGAGGATGTTTCGGGATTAAAAGTGGGGAAAAAATATCTCTGGCAAGTGGAGAGTTTGTGTAGCCATAATCGTCCGTCACGAAATTCTCTAGTGAGGGCGGAAATGGAGGTGGTGGAAGTGCCATCTGCTTTAAATACTGCTCTGGCTGCCACTAGCTCACGCGCCGAAAGATCCAAGTTATTTGCTGCATCTGGTATATGGTACGATGCCCTGACCGAAGCTTTGGTGACTCCTGGTAATGCAACTCATTTATTAGAAGATTTGACTCGTTTGGAGCAGGGAATTGATAACTCTGATTCCCCACTAATTTCTCCTAGTTTGGAAGAGGAAGGAGGTATTTATTCCCTTGTCAGTCAATGATAAGTAGACCTGTTGCACAAGTGTTATTCAGAACGTAGCCCGGTGTAGGGTGAAGAACTGTAACAAAATATCTGATCAAAATAATCGTCGCACTAAAACCTTTATTTCTGGAAATGCTAAAGGACTAACTTCTCCTTCACTTAGAGTCATTTCATCTGCATAATCACCATTGATAGGATTACATAGGACTTTAACGAGGTGATTTTTTAAATCAACAACCCAATATTCCAAAATTCCAGCAAGAGCGTAAGTTTTGCGTTTCGCATCTAAATCTTTACTCAAGCTAGTGTTTGAATATTCAATCACCCAAAAAATATTTTCAGGGTATGGGTGACGAGTGCAATAAAGCATCCTCAGAGGTTGAACAATTGCTAAGTCTGGTTCTGGTTCCGAACTAGTTTCAGGGATTGTAATTGGCTTGGCATCGCGCACAAGTACTTGGTTGCCAAGCTTTGACCGCAAATAATCCGCCGCATCTGTAATCAGTTGGGCATGTTCGGGATCTTCTGGAGGTATTTCAATGATTTCTCCGTTTAACAACTCGACGTGACGACCTTCCAGAAGACCAACTTCAATCATACGGTGATAGTCGTCTAGCGTCCATTTGGCGGTAGTCACTGTCATATGCTTTCCCAGCTTTGATTGAGATATTTTATTAACCAACTTTGGGGGTTAAATTCCCCTGCTTCTACAAACAGCGCGTTTTGCGTCGGGGTAAAATCCCCGTTGCTCCCACGTAATTCTACATTCGCTCATTCGCTCATTCGCTCATTCTACATGCTTTTAAAGCCAATTACCTACCAAAATAAATGGTGCCCAGTAATAGGGATGGGTATATTTTTTCTTTGATGCGAACAAGTATTGTTGTGCTTTTTGTAAAGCCTCTGCCTTGCTTAGTTGGTGATGTTGCCATTCTTCGTAAAATTTTGTCACTAAGGTGGCAGTAGAACTATCATTAATAGACCATAAAGAGGCAAGCACACTACCAACTCCAGCTTGTATTGCCACACCAGCCATACCTAGGGCAGATGTTTCGTTACCTACTGCTGTTTCACATGCTGTGAGGGTAAGCAAATCTATGTTGGTGTTTTTTCCTTTAAGTCTACGAATTATTTGTTCTATATCAGCAATAGTTAGCTTCTGATTATTTCCTGTGACTAAAAAGTTTTCTTCTGGAGCGATACCAAATTCTCCGTGGGTAGCAATGTGAATGATTGAGTATACAGATTTACCCAATTCCTGCAATAAGCGATCGCGGGTAAAATGTTCATTCAGTAGTTGTTTGCTACCGGGGATAATTCGTAAAATTTGATTAATTTCCTGTTTGACGTTGACTAGGGCATGATATGTTTGACCATTAACCCTGGATTTTTTGTTCAAACCTACGACTAATGCTTTGAAATATTGGCGTTGGGAACGGAATGGACTGGTTAAGGTGAGACTGGGGGTAATAGCGATCGCATATTTTTGGAATAAAAATTGTTCTCCGTCATATAATGCTGTGATTGGTGTGGTGCGAAGAATCCCATCAGGGACAAAAATGAGGGTGGCAATGGATAATGATTCTAAATCATCCTGGAAGGGACGGATAATTTGGTTATACAAACGTTGTGCTGGTCCGGTACGATAAATTATATCGCTATGTCTTTCTAAGCTAATGCGAAACTGGTTAATTTCTTGTTGTAATTTCTGACTATCCAGTTCTATCCAGTGTAATTTCTTGATACCATTCGGTAAACTGACAATTATTGCCGTCCGGTCTTCAAGAATGATAGAAAATAAAAATGCTGTAGGCTGGTTTGTGTTAATTAAAGTTACTTCCTGGCGATTAGCTACTTTCAGGTTATAACCTTTGCCAAAATAGTTTTGTAATTCTGTTTGTCGCCAATTATCGATGGTATTGATCACAGAATTTAAATTTGATTGATTTTGATTCTTAACTAAACTTAATTTGAAGCTAATTAACTGACGATATATTGTCTGTATATCCTGAGTAAAAGTTGATTTCCAAGGGCTATTTCTGATATTTTGTAAAGTATTAATTGCTGATTCGTACTTAGCGATCGCTGACGATGATTTTCCTTGCACTTGCAAAATACGTGCTGTTGACCATTGCCATAAATAAAGACTTTCTGGTATTTCGGAGGATGCTCTCTCTGCCTGTTTAATGAAGTGGAGAGCTGATGGGTAATTCCCTTGACATTGATAAATATGAGCTAAATTCCCCAAGGCAAAGGAGGTAGCTCGTAAGTCTTGTAAACGTTGAGCAATAGTAACAGCTCTCTGGATTAATTTGAGCGTAGACTTATCTGCTGTGGATGGGGAGCATTGAGCTACAGACCAAGGGCGGTCATCTAATAACCTGGGGGATAATTTGGCTAATTCAATGGCTGTATAAACTTTTTTAGGGGAATCCCGTAAACGTTCTAATAACAATAGGGCTAGTTGGAATTTAGCTGAAAACACATGATTTTTTTGGATACGTTTCTCTATTTTGATAGAATTAATTAGTATCCAAATTTCACTAATTATATCTTGATTATGGCGATATTTTTTCAGACCGTTTTTCAAGTAATTTAAAGCTTGTAAATTATCTGTAAAAGATTTTCTTTTCCATTTATCTGCATCTACCAGATCGCCCGATTTTCTGGCAAATTCTGCTCGCCGACTGTTTAATTTAGCCCGATCCATATAAGTTATGCCTAAATTATTAAATGCGGCGGCTTGATATTGATCTTTATTAATCTTCCGAGCAACTCGCAAGCTATTGTTGCCATCTGTAATCCCTTGGTTGTATTTACCTATTAGTCTGTATGATAGTGCCCTATTTAACAAAGCTAATGAACGTAAATATTCGTAATTGTAAATGATACCGATTTGTAAAACACTTTCTGATAAAGCGATCGCTCGTTTTACATTGCCTAACTTATTATATGCATAGGCCTCAAATATGAGAATTTTTCCCATCTGTTGCCAATCTTCTTGTTGGCGGTAGTAAGGAATAGATTGCTCCCAATAAGCGATCGCTTTCATATTTTCATCTATATTTTGATAAGCCAAAGCCAGTTTTGTCATGACTATGGCTGCTTTGGAGCTATAATTTTTACTCCTGTAGATTCTCAAACTAGATTGCAAGTCTAGAATTGTATTGTATGAATTATCTATCTGATTTTTTTTGAGAGTTTCTTCTAATAGTGGGTTGACATCAAGATAAGTAACTTCACCTACAAGTTTTTGATTAGCTACTTGGTTGGGGATGATGGTTTGTGCTGTTGCTTCTCGAAGTCCTCCTAAATCAGTTATAAATAGTACATTGCCTAACCAGAAGCTAAATACGAGGATTAAAGTCAATATCAATTTAAAATAGCCAAGGACAGGAGTATGGTAATGCCTGTTTCCCATCAGAAAGATTTCGTGTTATTTTTTGGTTAAAAATAGTAAATTCACTTATATTATGTAAATTTACTTAGGTTATATTGTAAAATTAACCGTCAGTTTATCACAGGTGTAGACGTATTCAAGATTAATAATGTTGCGAAAATATCTATAATTAGGGCTTGCAGCAAAAAGTCTTTGGGTGAGAGTAGGGAATAGGCAAAAGGCAACAGGCAACAGTTTCATCCCTGATTTTTTCTATTCTTTTGACCAGAACAAATTATCAATGCAAGGTTTTTAAGCCTCATACCCTTAAGGGAATTGCACTTTTAAGTTTAGAAATAGCCTGACACTCTTGATTTATAAGAGTTTTACATATATTCAGCAGACCCTAATTATGCTCTGACAACAGTAACAGAACGTCCAGTTTCAGTAGTAACAACTTGAGAACTCAAACGCTCTTCCATAGGTAAAGCCTTATTACGGACATCAAAAATCACTAACCAACCAAAATTTACCCCTAATCTTGCCAAATAAGAATCTAACTGTTTAATACCCGATTCTAAAGGATCTCCCTTTTTCTCTCGCCAAGCTTTTAATTCAATTCCGAGGGTCGCATTTCCATATTTCAAACATAAATCCATCCTATCCCTACCAATGGCATACTCCCTTTCTAAAGTTCCACCCCCATTTACCACACGATGTAAAAATGCCATTAACACCAGATGGGGTGCAATTTCATGGTAAGCAGTGCTGCCAAGTAAAGGTTCTCCATGCTGTCGCCAAAATGCTAAAAAAGCTTGTAATAAATCATCTGTATTTAATTGTCCTGATGGAGTTAACCAACTAGGAGTAATGTGGGGTAAACTGTCTTGAGTTCCCTGTACTAGAACATGGGGAATTACCTGCCGATAAATAGGATTGGCGATTATCAACCCTCCTGCAGGATCTCGTCGCAATAACCCCAAATCCAGCAGATATTGTCTGTCATCCGATGGAGTATCTCCTAATGCTTGTCCTGCAAGTATGGGTTCAATAATAGCTTTTATCCTTGGCTCCCGTAGCTTTTCAGCCAAAGAATCAAGATGGGTATCTTGCCTCCTAATCAGGACTTCAGATGCTGCATGGATATGTTCCGGTGTAATGGCTACACTGGTATCCGTCACCATTTCTTCCACAATTTCTTTAGCCAAAGCATTTACTAACCAAGGTTGTCCTTGAGTCAAATGAAATGCGGCCTCGATTGCAGATTGTGTAAAAACTTGTCCGGTATCATCAGTATGTTGCTGATATAATTCACCAACCTCTGTAGCAGTAAAATCCCTTAAAGTCAGGGAACGGACTTTGATATTAAAAGGACTTGCGGTATTTAATCTATTGCTACCCCCACTTGCCACCTTATAATCTCTGACATCGCGCAAACCAATTAATCCCACGCTAATAGGAAAATGTTGGGGACGACTGCGATAACCATCACGTAACTGTCGTAAAGCAGAAATCAGTGCTTCATCCTGTAGGGAGTCAATTTCATCAATGAACAGTACTAAGGGTCTAGTTGAAGCTTGCGCCCACGCTTGTAAAGCAGCTTGTATTCTCCTTCCTGGTTGTGCATTATCCCAATTGTCAGGAGGGTGTAAATCATCAGGCAAATCTAATTGACTACTTGCCCGCCAAGCATCAAGAATAGCAAGTTCAGCAGTTTCTGGGTCATTACTGAAGGGTGCGCCAACTTCCGCAGATACCATGACAGCAGTATAACTACCACTTTCAGTTAATTGTTGTGCCAGTGCCAACATTGCAGTAGTCTTACCCGTTTGTCGGGGCGCATGAATGACAAAATAGCTTTGTTGGACAATTAGCCGTCGCAAATTGGGCAAGCGAACTGTGGGGGGTAGCATATAGTGAATATCTGCTTTACAAGGACCAGCAGTATTGAACCAACGAGGCATAGGGATTTTGATGGCAAAGAAGATGCATCCAGTTTAGCAGTCTCAAGCAAACATCTAATTCCGCCCCTTGGGGGAGTATGGAAGTATGTCATTCTAGAGCGGCAGCAAACTGCTAAATTGAGTAATAAGTATCCCCATTCTCTACCAAAGCCATGGTGCAACCTATTCGCATTTTGTTGCAAACAACTATTCCGACAACGGAAGATGACTGGAGTATTTGCCGGTTTTCCATGCTACGGGAATACCTGTCATCTTTGCAAGACCAAACAGGAAAACCATTGTGTGAAGTGACAGCGCGCGATCGCCAAACAGATGTTGAAGGTAATGATCCAATTTTAGGTAGCCTCGACCAATCAGACTTTGACCAACTATGGCTATTTGCTTTAGATTTTGGGGATGGGTTAAGTGATAAGGATCGCGCAGGGATTAACGCCTTTCGCCGCCGGGGTGGCGGTATGCTGACCACCCGCGACCATCAGGATATGGGTTGTTCTATGGAAGGAATAGTGGATATCGGCGATGTTCACTATTTTCACAGTAAAAACCCTGACCCTGATAAATCTCGCTGTTGTAATGATGACCCATATACGACTTATATTTCCTGGCCCAACTACCATTCTGGTGCTAACGGCGACTATCAAAAAATCACCCCAGTAGAACCTCTCCACGAACTGCTGAAAAATCCCCATACCCCTTCGGGAATGATTGAATATTTTCCCAGCCATCCCCACGAAGGTGGTATTGGAGTGGGTCAGGGTAATGGCAATGTACGAGCGATCGCAGTGGGTAACAGTTTGGTTACTGGTCGTAATTTTAACCTAGTGGTGGCGATCGATCATTACCAGGATGCCCAAGGTAATATTTTAGGGAGAGCAGTTGCTAACTCCAGCTTTCATCACCTTGTAGATTACAATTGGGACATTAATAAGGGGTGTCCCAGCTTTGTAGATGAATCCCCAGGCAATGGGATGAAAAATGAACCTCGCGCCTTATCAGATATTAAAACCTATGTGCGTAATATTACTTTGTGGCTGGCGAATTGATTTGAGGTGAGTCATGCAGAAAACTTGGCAACTTTTTAAAGACTTTGGGCTGGAAGCAATTCCCATTCTCAAGGTTAGAGAGTCTTTACTCCAAGATTCCCAACTAACACAAAATTATCTGGTGCTGGTGATTAGCTCTTGTCTAATCGCTACTTTGGGATTGTTGATAAACAGCACCGCAGTGATTATTGGTGCGATGATTATTGCTCCCTTGATGTTACCTCTGCGGGGCTTCTCCTTTGCAACTTTAGAGGGAGATTGGAAGTTACTACGGCAGAGCTTCATATCTATGGCTGTTGGCACCATACTCGCCATCGCCTGTTCTGGATTGGTGGGATTAATTATTGGTTTACCTGAGTTTGGTTCAGAAGTTTTATCTCGTACCCAGCCGACCCTAATTGATTTGTTGATAGCCATTGCTGCGGGTGGAGTTAGTGGTTATGCTAAAATACGTCCCTCCATTGGTGATGCTATTCCTGGTACTGCGATCGCAGTTGCTTTAATGCCACCTTTATGCGTAGTTGGCTTGTCTCTTTCTCAGGGAGATTGGCTGTTAGCCAGGGGAGCCTTATTGCTTTACTTAACCAACTTAATCGGGATTAATCTGGCTTGTTTGGTAGTATATGTCTTAAGTGGATATGCTCTCAGTAGTGAGTTAACCCGCTCTTTATCTTGGGGGGTATCTGCAACTCTAATTATTATGCTCGCAGTGCCCTTAGGTATTAGCTTTTGGCAAGTGTTAAGTGATGCTCGTGCCAAGGAGTCATTGCGACAGATTCTCTCCCATAACTCTATTATCCAAAGACCAGATGTGGAAATTCTGAAATCGAATGTTGACTGGAGAACTGAACCACCTTCATTAAAATTGGTTGTTAGGGCTGACAAAAAAATCACCTCCGAAGAAGTGGGTATGGTGGAGCAAATACTAACAAAAAAACTGCATCGCTCCTATCAGGTAGTATTTTATGTTACACCATCTCAAACGGTTTGGTCTTCTCAAGCTAAATAGTAAGCTGTTAAGCGTCTAAGTTGTATACATAAAGCGGGCAGGATGCCCGCACTACATTAAACAATTCGTAATTCGTAATTCGTAATTCGTAATTACGTTTTGTAATGGGGATTTAAACCCCAACACAAAACAAACAACCCGTAGGGGATGGGGTTTTAAACCCCGCTTGAGTATAGATAACCTGGTTTTTTACTTTATACAATTTAGCTGCGTATTAACTTAGAGAGTAGAGAATATCTTATGAAACAGAATCCTGTGCCAGCAGCGGTATTTATCATATTATTAACCTTGCTGATGTTACCGCAAAGCTGTAAAAAGACCTCTGCTGGTGGTATCTCAGCTATCATGGACAGTAATGCCAAGGTAGAAAAGTTAGCCGATGACTTAAAGTTTACGGAGGGTCCTGTATGGCATCCAAGTGGTTTTTTACTCTTCAGTGATATTCCTGCTGATACTATTTATAAGTGGACAACTGGCAATAAAGTTGCTGTATTTCGCCGTCCTGCGGGGAATACCAATGGTAATACTTTAGATAGGGAAGGACGGTTAATTTCTGCTCAACATAACCGTCAACTGACACGCACGGAAAAAAATGGTAAAGTCACCGTCTTAGCTGAACGCTACCAAGGAAAACGCCTCAATAGTCCCAACGATGTTGTAGTTAAATCCGATGGTAGTATCTATTTTACCGATCCACCCTACGGTATTAAAAAAGAACAGGAAGAACTCGGTTTTTATGGTATTTATCGCTGGAAACCAGATGGAAAACTGACTTTGCTAAACAAGGAGATGGTGCGTCCCAATGGAATTGCTTTTTCACCAGATGAGAAAAAATTATACGTAGCTGATTCTGAAAAATTACATATGCGCGTTTTTGATGTCAAAGCAGATGGTACATTAACTAACGGTAAGGTATTTGCAGAATTACCTGGGCCCAAAGATAAAGGTGTACCTGATGGGATGAAAGTGGATGTTAAAGGCAATATCTACTGTAGTGGTTCTGGGGGGATATGGATTTTTTCGCCAACAGGTGAGCTACTGGGCAAAATAGCAGTTCCCAAAGCTGTAACTAATTTAGCTTGGGGCGGTAAGAACTACAAAACACTTTATATCACAGCGCGTGAGGCTATTTATCGAATTCCCTTGAATATTCCAGGGATACAACCAAATATAGTCATTCTAAATGAGAACCATAGTTTACAGAATTGGCTAAACTCTTGTTTCAAGGAGCATTCATTTTATTTCCAGCATACGGAAATTAACTGGAACGACTATATCATTCAGGGAAAACATAATACATATATACTGGGAACTAGCAGCAACCTTGTTAAGTTTGAGGGTGCGTTCGCGTAAGCGCGTAACGCAACATTCGTCTCGATTTTGGTGCGTTGCGCTGCGCGACAACACACCCTACTGGATTGACACAGCTAAAATAGTGCAATAGGTGTAGGTTGGGTTGAAGAATGAAACCCAACACCAGTAAAGCTTTGTTGGGTTGAGCGATAGGGAAACCCAACCGACATTTTTAGGCTACAATTTTTCGGTAATTTTATAGCGGGAAGGGAGTAGGATTTACGCAACTGGCACATTAATAACCGTAGGGTGTGTGACGCTTGGATAAATATTGTACGTACCCAACAATAAGACTTCTAGCGTCACGCACCAACCACCGATTTTGACAATATCGTAAGTCCTGATTTATATCTAGAGCGTCTCTACGTAAAATAATTATTTACCCTTACCCTATCCCATCACAATCTGGGATCTACAGGTTCGCTCTCCAACGCTAAAATCCCAAACACGCACTCATGCACCCGACGCAGGGGAGAATGAGCCACAAAACGCTCTAACGCCTCCACACCCAATGCAAACTCCCGCATGGCTAAGGAACGCTTCAAAGATAAACCCCGTTGACGCAACCGCTTGAGATTATCTGGGCTGGAGTATTCTGGTCCATAGATAATTCGTAAATATTCCTGTCCGCGACACTTCACCGCAGGTTGAATAATTCCTTTATTACCTTGAACAATGAAATCCATCGGTTTCACCACCATCCCCTCACCTCCAGCTTTTGTCAGTTCTTTCCACCAGTGAATACCCTCAGCTTGGCTACTGGCATCGGTTAAATCTATTACTTTGTAGTTAGTTGCTAACAGTATTTGGGAGTCCCACTGGGTAACTTTAGCAATTTGTTCCATGTGCCAACGGTGGTCTTTATCTGTATGCACAGACCCTTCCGTGGCTAGGATATGAAAAGGAGCTAGTTTTAGGTCAGAAATATCATTCACAGACCAACAATAGCGGCGATAAGCACTGATGTAATGCTGTGACATATCAAACCGTTGCTGGTAAGTAGTCAGTTGCTTGTTAACATCAATACCCCGATCGCTTGCCTGTTGTAACAAATTTATCGCATCTGCCAGACTAACCTGGGAGGCAACTCCTACGGGTGCATATTGTTGTTTTAATAACCCTTGGGCTTTGGCTGACCAAGGCATGAGTTCACAATCTAGGCATACCCAATCAGTATTAAATTCTGACCAAAAGTCGCTTGCTGTCAGGGCTGCGTTCACCCGTGCCAGTAGTTGTTCTTCTACCTCTGAATTATCAAAAAATCGCCTGCCGGTGCGGGTATAACAAATACCAATGCCTTCATCCACTACCCCAAAACGTTTCCTAGCAGCTGATTCGTCCCGACAAACTATTACTACTGCCCGGGAACCCATGTGTTTTTCCTCACAAATTAGTTCAGTAATTCCTTGGTTTTGATAATAGTCAAAGGCTTGCTGGGGATGTTCCAAATATGCTGATGCTTGGGAAGTTTCCACAGGTGACATGGTAGGAGGGAGATAAATTAACCATTTGGGATTAGCAGCAAACCGGCTCATCACCTCCAAAGCTGCGATCGCATTTTCTTCACGGATGGTAATATTACTTTTGAGTCGGGTACTGACAATTCGCTTACCCAATACATCCTCAATGTACAGCACATCATCTAGTTGTTGTTGTGCGGTAAGGGTAGAATTATGCAATCCGCTAATGGGTTTGACTGGTTGACAATAGGTATGTAAGGCTGGAGTGCTGACAATTTCCCTTTCTGGATAGCGCAGTGCTGTTAGTTTGCCACCAAATACACAACCCGTATCAATATCAATGGTATTATTGAGCCACTCTGCTTCTGGTACGGGGGTATGTCCATATACAACCATCGCCTCACCCCGATACTCTGCCGCCCAATTATAGCGGATGTGTAAGCCAAATTCATCAATTTCCCCGGTGGTTTCACCGTAGAGAGCAAAACTACGAATCTTACCAGAACCCCTTCCTTGGTACTCTTGTTTCATCCCTGCATGAGCCACTACTAATCGCCCATCATCCAGTACGTAATGGCTGACTAGGGTATCCAGAAATTTCCTCAGTGCTTGAGTGAAGGGTTGATATAGCTCTGTTGGTAATGCTTCCAGTTCTGCTAATGTTTGTGCTAAACCATGATTAACTTTGATATTTTTACCCCGTAATTTCCGCAGTAATTTATTTTCATGGTTGCCAGGAACACACATACCCGTGCCAGCTGTGACCATATTTCTCACCAACTTGACTGTATCTAAAATTCGGGGACCCCTATCTACTAAATCTCCTAAAAATACCGCTTTGCGTCCTTGGGGATGGTGATAGGTGGGGAAGTTCCAGAAATCAGATGTCTCCATTTCTTGCTTGTCCGTTGGCATTTGCACATACCCCAACTTTGTGAGTAAGGCTTCCAACTCATCACAGCAGCCGTGGATATCACCAATGATATCAAACGGGCCATGTTCATACTTGCGGTTATTCCACAGGGGTTGGCGTTCAATTTCGGCGGCGTTAATTTCTGCTACGGAGTTGAGGATATGTACATAACGAAAACCTTCCCTTTCCAAACCCCGTAGAGAACGCCTTAAACTCTGGGTATGGCGACGTACCACATGGATACCAAAATTGCGATCATTTCTTTTTTGGTTGCGATCGTGGCATAATTGTTCTGGGAGATTGAGGACAATTGCTGTGGGAAAGCAATGATATTGACGGGCAATTTGTACTAAAGATTTACGATCTTCTGGCTGGACATTTGTGGCATCAATGACTGTTAGTTTGCCTGCTTCTAAACGTTTGGCAGTAATAAAATGTAGTACTTCAAAAGCGTCTTTGGAGGCTGCTTGATTATTTTCATCATTGGATATTAAACCCCGACAAAAGTCGGAGGATATGACTTCAAAAGGTTGGAAGTGTTTGCTAGCAAAAGTTGATTTTCCGGAGCCGGAAGCACCAATTAAAAGTACTAGGGATAATTCGGGAATAGTTAGTTTCATAGTTATGTTTTTTAGGATTGACAATAAACTGTGTGGATTACTTATAAAACCTCACCCGCCTACGGCACACTCTCCTTATCTATACTCCTAGGGGTTTAAAACCCCATCCCCTAAGGGTTGTTTGTTTTGTGTTGGGGTTTAAATCCCCATTACAAAACGTAATTACGAATTACGAATTACGAATTACGAATTGTTTAATAAGGAGAGGGTCACAAAGGTATTAAATTAAGGAGAGGTTTTTAGTAACCTTTTCGACTTGACAAACATTCTTTAAGAGAGGGATTAAATTAAGGGGTGAATCAAGCAGGAATTATAAGTAATTCAGTGACCATGATAAAATAGACTACTTTGTGCATTATGATATCAATAATTTTCTGGTAATTTTGCATGATTCAGCTCCTCAGTTATAAATGAATACTCAGGACAAGTTTTGACTATATAAATGGCATCAAACCCTTCTTTGAATGTTGGAATAACTAGCTTTTTATGGGTTGCTAAAAGTCCAGCTATAGGTACAATTTGTTTTGTTGGACGTTGGTTATTTCTTTGTTTACATTCTTCTAGTGGAGATTGAAAGTAGTAAGCTAAGACTCGAAAGCCTTTTGCCTTAGCTGGTTGAATATAGCGACTTCTGTCTTCTAGGGTTGGGTTTGTGTTATCCACAACTAAACGCTGTTTTGCTTCTAGACAAGCTTGGAAAAGAATTTTTTCTCGGTGACGAGTTTTCAGCATATCTAAGTTAATCCGGATATGAGTGTCTAAAAAGTGTTGGCGGTAAAACGAAGATTTACCTGCACCCTGTATGCCGATGAAAATAATTGCTTCCATTGTGATTAAAAGAGTGTGGGGAGTGAAAGAATTAAGCTGTCAACCATCAACTAACAACTAACAACTAACAACTAACAACCATCACTCCCTATTGCCGGGAAAAGATTCCCATTTGAGTAGGGGAGCCGACTTCTGAATCCACATCTCCTATGGGTTGAAATTCCACGGTATAACTAAATTTTTCTCCTACTTCCTTTGCCCAATTTTGAAATTCTTCCCTCGTCCATTCAAAGCGGTGATCCTGATGACGCAGTTTACCAAGGGGAAGATTGGGAAATTTGACGTTATATTCGATGTTGGGAGTTGTCAGAACTACGATTTGGGGTTGAGCGAATTCAAACAATACCCGTTCAAAAGCTGATAGTCTGGGCAAGTCAAGATGCTCAATTACCTCAATCACTGTGGCTGCATCATATCCAGTCAAACGTTTATCTTTGTAGGTGAGTGCCCCTTGTATCAATTGTACGCTTGGCAATGAAGGCAATCGCTCTAATCTCTCATCTGCTATTTCTAAAGCCCTATAGGAAACATCAACGCCGGTAATTTTGTCAAAACAACCATCTTTTGCCAGTTTCTTGACTAAATTACCCTGGCCACAACCCAAATCAACTATTTTTTTAGCACCTTTATTTTTCAAGGCTGTAACCACAGCATCTAAACGTTGCTGATTCAAACTCAAAGGCTTTTCTACTGCTGCTTCCTCTTGGGCTTGTTTTTGGGCTACTCCATCGGGATCTGGTTCATCTTCCTCTGCTAATTGGGCAAGGGCAATGCGAGTCAGTTTTGACTGTCTTTTCAGATAGCGTTTAATAATTTGTTCCTGGGCTGGATGTTTAGTTAACCAACCCTCCCCGTGGCGTAATAATTTCTCAATTTCTCCATCCCCTACAAAGTAATGTTTATCATCGTCTAATACTGGTATAAGTACGTAGAGATGACTTAGTAAGTCAGAAACGGTAATGGTGTGCTGTAACTCTACTGTGTAATATTGGCTTTGTCCCCAGTCGGGAAATTTTTCATCTAATATATGACCTTGGGCAGTGATAGAGTAACCCAAAGGCTCAAATAATTGTCTGAGGAACCCTTCACCACCACGACAGGGTAATACTGATAGCTTGGCAATAAGGGGTATGGGGGTTTGGGCTAACTCTGGTAATTCCTTACAGCGCCCACTTAGAGCAGTGCTAAATACTTGAGCGATCGCAACACTTAAAAATGAAGAAGCAACGTAAGGGCGATCGCTTACATATTGTACCAAAGTTTTACCCCGTCCCCGCACTAATTTTACGGGATCAACATCTAATAGTAATGCGGCAGTACACCTATCTACGGCAGCTTCCGGGTAAAATATATGTGCTTGCCCAAAGGATAAGGGAAAGGATTGACAACGATTTGGGTGTTTATGCAGTAAGTAACCCAAGTCCGTTGCAGGTTGGTGGGTTGTGGTAATTGTTAGTAGCATTCACTTTCAAGAAGGTGAACATGGGTAAGAATAGTGAATACTACCTTAGCAAAACTGATGATTACGGATAAGATTCAGGAGAATTTAGAATTGAGAATTTAGAATTGAGAATTTTGAGATCAGGAAAACATTTTTTCTCTCTACGTATGAATCCGGAGGCTTGTATCCAGTCTATTTTTTGTTGAAGGAGGCAGTCGCGATGAAAAAATTCCACACCCTACACCCCACACCCTCTTTCAAGTCAGTCTCTCATGAACGTTTGTACACAACCAAGGATGAAAATGCTTTGTGACTAACTTTTTAAGGGCGCACGCAATGCGCCCCTACTGGGTTCTTCTGCACCTATTTTCAAGTTAGTCCCACTCTGCTCCAAGCCGCGCTTCGCGCGTCTACATGAACTTTGGTACACAACCTGCAGATGAAAATAATTCCCTAACTCTGGGCGGGGAAACCCCGCCCCTACTCCGAATTACGAACTCCGAACTCCGAACTCCGAACTCCGAACTCCCTATTTTCAAGTTAGCCCCCTACGGGAATATCCCACAACCAAGCCATGAGAAATGTTTCTGACCCACTGTCAACCCTCAACTAACAACTAACAACTAACAACTAACAACTAACAACTAACAACTAACAACTAACAACTAATAACCAACAACCATTTTCTAGTTAGAAGGTCAGAAATTTAATATCTAAAATCCGTAGATTGTTGTTGATAAGCTATATAAACAGCTTCTAAAAAGATATCTGAAGAAGGTGGTGCAGGAAGCTGTTCTATATTTAAAACTGCTTGTACTTGTTTTTCTAGCTCTAAACTTAATTTGGCTCTGGCTTTAGCTGTCATTTTTCCCCGTCGCTGTAAATATTCGCGGATAATTGCAAAGTCATCCGGTAACATTTTGCTAAAATCGCCTATTTGTAATAACTCTTTGGCTAGGGGCTGTGCTTCCTCGGATAGGGATAAGATGGCTTGCTTACTAGCAGGAGGCTGGGTTTGAATCACCAGAGTACCAGCGACAATATCTCCCAGACGTTTTTCTTTACGATTGAAAAGAATTAAAAACGCCCCTAAAAAGAAGGTATCGTCAACGGGACGTAGTAATGCTCGCAGTGCTGCTTGTTGTAAACCTACAGGCCTACCATCATCACGAATAACTTTAATTTTCGCAATCCGCTTACCAGGACTTTGTCCTTGCCATAGAGTTTCAAAAAAGACAAAATATCCTGTATAAATAAAGTAATTAACAATCAGAAAAATTGCATACAACCACAGAAAAATATCTCGGTTATCAAACAATTCTATTAATTGACCAACTATTGCTACCCAAGCAACAAATAATAGAACTAGGGACAACCCCAAAATCAGATAATCAATTAACAATGCCCAGGCACGACTACCAATCCCTGCCAGAATGAATTCTAGTTCTACACTTTCTGGTGTTTGGTATTTAACTCGGTTAAAAATGTGCATTATGTTTGAATAAATATTATTTTATGTATTCCTGATTTTAACCAACTTTGGGGGTTAAATTCCCTTGCTTTTACAAGCAGCACGTTTTACGTCGGAGTCAAATTCCCCTTGCTTCCAGGTAATTCTAAATTCTAAATTCTACATGATTTTAAAGGTATAATTTTAAACTTCGCGATCGCGCAATTTTAAACCTAGTCCTTCTCGTCTAGTTCTTAAATCATAGTAAATAACCGCTTTGATTGCCTGCCAAAAGGGATTAATTATGGCGTTGGCTAGGAAAATAGTAATTATAGTAATTAACAAAATCAATAAGTAATTCAATATTTCTGAACTATTAATTGCATTTGGATTGCTCAATACTGTTCCAATAAAAAACATAATAAAACCGATAAAGGGTATACTGGCAATAAATAATAAGGGTATAGTAATCAAAGATGCCACAATAATAATGGCTTGTAAGCGCCAGACATGACCTTGAGTTAATTCCCAACTGCGAGCAATAGCTTGTCCTGCATCTAAAGTATTTTCCACCGCCATCGGTAATTCCGGCAGAAAAATCCGCGCATAAAACCACAGATAAGCAATATAACCCACCAGTTGTACCAAGAAACTCACTAAGGCATAAAATATAGGTTGTCTGCCCAAAGGTTGAGTAATAATGCTAGTGATAATACTTTCGAGAATGGAGGTACCAATATTTACCCCAACAAGAGTTAGCCACACCAAAATTTGAGTAACGAAAAAGTTCCATAGACGAGGATTTAACTCACTGCGGCAAGTTTTTTCACTCTCTGGTTGGTTAATTAACTCAGCGAAGGCTAACCGAGAAATTATGGCATTAATGGTGTGTGCCTTTGCCCATCCATAAACTGGCAGGAAAAACCATAAGAATGCTCGTAAAGTCAAACTTAGGTATTGTTTAAAATGAGAACGATAAAGTCGCACCCCTGCACTAACCACGTTACCGATACTTAGGGGTTGCAACGAACCAGAAGGATGGGGATTAAATGACATGAACTGCTACACAAAACTTGACTAATATCAGGCAATAAATTGTCCCATATTGTGGTATAGACATCCTTGCCTGTACTACTGTTAAACTTTGGGATATTTTTTTATTGGAAGTCCCTGAACTTAAATTAAGTTATAACTAATATTCCCAAAATTTATGAATATTCAACGTTGGATTGCACGGCGAGAGCCAAATTGGCAGCGTTTGGATGCTTTATTAAGACAAGTGGAAAAAAAAGGCTTAAAGTCCCTGAATTCTGCAAAAATTCGCGAATTAGCCAGTTTATATCGCTCCGTCGCTGGAGATTTGGCACGGGCGCGTACCCAGGGAGTGGGCAATACTTTGGTACAAAGTTTACAATTCTTGACTACTCGGGGTTATAGTCAAATTTACCAAGGTTCTCGTAAACAAGAGTGGCAAGGAGTGGTGAAGTTTTACCAGTGGGGATTACCTGCTGTGGTACAACAAACTTTTGCATACATTGCCCTAGCCACAGGATTATTTTTGCTGGGAGGATTAATTGCTTGGTGGTATGCATGGACAGATCCCACCTTTATGTCTTTAATTGTACCAGAAAACATGATTTCCCAGGTACGCGATCGACAAGAATTATGGATGGGTTCCATTGTGGGCATTGAACCCCTAGCATCTAGTCAGATTGCTACCAATAACCTATCGGTTTCCTTTGGTGCTGTGGCTGGTGGAATGACTGCGGGTTTATATACGACATTTTTACTGTTTTACAATGGTTTGTTAATTGGTGCGGTGGCTACTCTGGTAGGACAAAACAATTTAGCATATCCATTTTGGGCTTTTGTTTTCCCCCACGGTTCTCTGGAGTTACCGGCAATTTTTTTTGCTGGAGGGGCGGGTTTTTTAATTGGTAGAGCTATATTATTTCCTGGTAAATATCGCCGTGTTGATGCTTTAAAATTCTATGGTTCCCAAGCAGTACAATTAGTGTTTGGTATTGTACCCATGTTACTCGTAGCAGGGTTGATTGAAGGCTTTTTCTCCCCCAATCCTCATGTGCCAGATCCTATTAAGTATCTAGTGGGAATGGTTTTGTTTGTCTTGTTAGTGGCTTATTGTAATCGCCGGAGGGGAGGAGGGAAGGAGGGAAGGAGGGAAGGAGTGAGGGAGAGCCAAAAAAGTAAGTGATAAGTAGGGTTTGCTGAATAACTGAAAAATATTGATGTGTCAATGCTTTGAGGCTATTTTATTGGGGCAGGCGTGCAAGGAAATAGGGGTTTGAGATTTAAAAACCTTGCATTGCTCATTTTTTTTGGTAAAAAGAATAGAAAAAATCAGGGATGAAACTGTTGCCTGTTGCCTGTTGCCTGTTGCCTACCCTCACCCAAAGACTTTTTCA
>JASJCJ010000161.1 GCA_030066045.1 Calothrix sp. MO_167.B12 | reverse complement strand
CTCAACGGTGCCAACCTCAACGGTGCCAACCTCAACGGTGCCAACCTCAACGGTGCCAACCTCAACGGTGCCAACCTCAACGGTGCCAACCTCAACGGTGCCAACCTCAACGGTGCCAACCTCAACGGTGCCAACCTCAGCATTGCCAACCTCATAGATGCCAACCTCACCAGTGCCAACCTCAGCATTGCCAACCTCAACGGTGCCAAACTCAGCAGTGCCAACCTCACCAGTGCCAAACTCAGCAGTGCCAACCTCAGCAGTACCAACCTCAACGGTGCCAACCTCACCAGTGCCAACCTCATAGATGCCAAACTCACCAGTGCCAACCTCACCAGTGCCAACCTCACCAGTGCCAACCTCAGCAGTGCCGACCTCATCCGTGCCGACCTCATCCGTGCCGACCTCATCCGTGCCGACCTCATCCGTGCCAACCTCAACGGTGCCTACCTCAACCGTGCCAAACTCATAGATGCCAAACTCATAGATGCCAACCTCATAGATGCCAACCTCATGGATGCCAACCTCAGCAGGGCCAAACTCATAGATGCCAACCTCAGCAGTGCCAACCTCAACCGTGCCAAACTCATAGATGTCAACCTCATAGATGCCAACCTCATAGATGCCAAACTCATAGATGCCGACCTCAGCGGTGCCTACCTCATAAATGCTAAAAACCTAACTCCACAACAAGTCAAATCTGCCAAAAATTGGGAAAAGGCAAAATATGACAAAGATTTCCGTACCAAACTAGGCTTACCACCAGAGAACCCAGAAGCTTGAACAAAGCAAGAGACAGGAACATCCCATGTTTTCAACAATATTCGGTAGTGGGAGCATCTTGCTCCCTAGATTTGTAGGTTGGGTTGAGGGACGTAGACGCGCAGCGGTAAGCCACTGCGGTGGACGGGTTTCCCGGCATAAAGCAAGTGGCGCGACCCGTAGGGCTTCTCGAAGAGTAACCCAACACAATCAACCTTTTGTTGGGTTTCACTGCGTTACACCCAACCTACCCTAATTATAGGTATTGAACCAGACATGATATTGTATGGAATTTCTAGGTTTTAACATATCCCCACATCAAGGGCGATCGCAATCCAAGGAAGGGCACACGCAATGCGCCCCTACTCCGTTGCCTTTTCTTCCGTAAAATACCCCAAAACCAACACTTAACCATTTCCTCACAAGTTTCTCAAGTTTTCCACGTAAGTTCAAGGTATAAGCAGAGCATTCATTAACACTCTGTTATTACCTTTGTCCCAGGAAAAAGGCCCAGAAGCATGAACACAAAAACCTTTGCAACCATAGATGGCAATGAAGCGACTGCTAGGGTTGCGTATCGTGTAAATGAAGTCGTTGCCATTTATCCTATAACCCCTTCTTCCCCAATGGCTGAGTGGGCAGATGCTTGGTCATCCGCAGGGAAAGCAAATATTTGGGGTAATGTACCAACGGTAGTACAAATGCAGAGTGAGGGAGGTGTGGCGGGTGCAATCCACGGTTCCTTGCAAGGTGGTTCCCTGACTACAACTTTTACCGCATCCCAGGGGTTATTACTGATGATCCCCAATATGTATAAAATTGCCGGGGAACTCACGCCGACGGTTTTCCATGTCGCTGCCCGATCGCTCGCTGCTCAGGCTTTGTCTATTTTCGGCGACCACAGTGATGTCATGGCTACCCGTAGCACTGGTTTTGCCATGTTGTGTTCTGCTTCCGTCCAAGAAGCCCAGGATTTTGCCGCGATCGCAACTCGGGCTACTTTAGAATCACGGGTTCCTTTCCTCCACTTTTTTGACGGTTTCCGTACTTCCCACGAAATTAATAAGTTAAAACTGTTACCAGATGCAGATTTACAAGCTTTAATACCCAATGAGTTGGTATTTGCACACCGCCATCGCGCTTTGACTCCCGATAAGCCTGTATTGCGGGGTACGGCACAAAATCCTGATGTTTACTTCCAAGCCAGGGAAACGGTTAATTCCTATTATCAAGCTTGTCCAGACATCACCCAGAAAGCGATGGATGAGTTTGCGGCGTTAACTGGGCGACAGTATCAAATATTTGAATATCATGGCGATCCGGAGGCGGAAAGGGTAATTGTCCTCATGGGTTCCGGTTGCGAAACAGTCCATGAAACCGTAGACTATCTCAACACCCAGGGAGAGAAAGTAGGTGTAGTCAAAGTCAGATTATATCGCCCCTTTGACAGTCAAAGATTCGTCGCCGCCCTCCCCAAAACCACCCGCAGCATCGCAGTTTTAGACCGCACCAAAGAACCAGGAGCATCCGGCGAACCCCTATACTTAGATGTCATCACCGCCATCCACGAAGCATGTAATCAGAAAAACTCCCCCACTCCTCTAATTACCGGTGGTCGCTACGGTTTATCATCGAAAGAGTTTACCCCCGGAATGGTCAAGGCTGTATTCGACAACCTCGCCGCCACTGAACCTAAAAATCACTTTACCATCGGTATTAATGACGATGTCACCCACACCAGCTTAGATTGGCAACCCCAGTTTAGTATTGCACCAGATGACTTAGTACAAGCCATGTTCTACGGCTTGGGTGCCGATGGCACAGTGGGAGCAAATAAGAACTCCATTAAAATTATTGGTGAAGAAACCGACAATTACGCCCAAGGTTATTTCGTTTACGATTCCAAAAAATCCGGTTCCCTGACAGTTTCCCACCTCCGCTTCGGTTCCCAACTCATCCGTTCCACATACTTGGTAGACAAAGCCAATTTCGTCGCCTGTCACCAATGGGGATTTTTGGAAAAGTTGGATATGCTATCTCACATCATCCCTAGTGGTATCTTCCTCTTAAATAGTCCCTACAGCCAGGAGGAAGTTTGGCAGCACTTACCCAGATTAGTCCAGTCACAAATAATTGACAAACACCTGAAATTCTACGTAATTAACGCTTACAAAGTCGCCCGTGAAGCCGGGATGGGTGGGCGTATTAATACGGTTATGCAGGTATGCTTTTTTGCCTTGTCGGGAGTATTGCCCAAAGCAGAAGCAATTGAGCAAATTAACAATTCCATTCGCAAAACCTACGGTAAGAAGGGGAATGAAATTGTGCAAATGAACCTGAACGCCGTGAGTCAAGCTTTAGATCATCTTTACCAAGTTCAGGTTCCGTCAACCATTGATAGCGACATCGAACTACATCCCCCAGTACCAGATACAGCACCGGCATTTGTACGCCAAGTCCTCGGTAAAATGATTGCCAAAGCTGGGGATGAATTGCCCGTGAGCGCCTTACCTGCCGATGGTAGTTATCCCACAGGAACAGCGAAATGGGAAAAACGCAACATTGCCCAGGAAATACCTGTGTGGGATGCCGATATCTGCGTTCAATGTGGCAAGTGTGTAATGGTGTGTCCCCACGCAGTAATTCGCAGTAAAGTTTATCAACCCCAAGAATTAGAGAATGCACCAGCCAGTTTCAAAAGTAGTGACGCAAGGGAGAAAGATTGGCATGGGTTGAAGTATACAATCCAAGTTTCTGCCGAAGACTGTACGGGTTGCGGTATTTGCGTAGATGTGTGTCCAGCGAAGAATAAATCCGAACTACGGCGCAAAGCCATCAACATGGAACCACAATTACCATTACGCGAGCAAGAACGGGAAAATTGGGATTTCTTCTTGAACATTCCCAACCCAGATAGACAGGACTTAAAACTCACCCACATTAACCAGCAACAGATGCAAGAACCACTATTTGAATTTTCCGGAGCTTGTGCTGGTTGTGGGGAGACACCCTATATAAAATTAGCTACACAACTATTTGGCGATCGCATGGTTGTTGCCAATGCCACCGGCTGTTCTTCTATCTATGGTGGGAATTTACCCACTACCCCTTGGTCACAAAACCAGGAAGGCAGGGGGCCAACTTGGTCTAATTCCCTATTTGAAGACAATGCTGAGTTTGGTTTAGGCTTCCGTATATCTATTGACAAAAAAACGGAAATTGCGAGTCAATTACTACAAGAATTGGCATCAGAAGTAGGTGAAGAACTGGCAAATAGCATCCTCAACGCCCAACAAAAAGACGAAGCAGATATTTACGAACAACGTCAACGGGTAAGTTTACTCAAACAACAACTACAGAACATTTATCAAAATTGCACTGAACCCAATCTAAAATCCAAAATCCAAAATCTAAAATCCCTCACCGATTACCTAGTCAAGAAAAGCGTGTGGATTATAGGCGGTGATGGTTGGGCTTATGATATCGGTTACGGAGGATTAGATCACGTTCTGGCATCGGGACGCAACGTGAATGTTCTAGTTCTCGACACAGAAGTATATTCCAACACCGGCGGGCAAATGTCCAAAGCCACACCCAAAGGAGCAGTCGCCAAATTTGCTGCGGGTGGAAAACCTGCCACCAAGAAAGACTTGGGTTTAATGGCAATGACCTACGGTAACGTCTACGTTGCCAGCGTTGCTATGGGTGCAAGAGACGAGCATACTTTAAAAGCCTTCTTAGAAGCAGAAGCCTATGACGGTCCATCCCTGATTATTGCCTACAGCCATTGTATAGCTCATGGTATCAACATGGGTACAGCAATGCAAAATCAAAAAGCCGCCGTGGACTCTGGGCGTTGGTTATTGTATCGCTTCCACCCAGACAGACTCAACCAAGGAGAAAACCCCCTCCAACTCGACTCCCGTCCACCCAAACTACCCATAGAACAATCAATGTACTTGGAGAACCGCTTCAAGATGTTGACCAAGAGTAAACCCCAAGCAGCCAAGCAGTTACTCCAGGAAGCACAGAAAGACGTTCGCAGCAGATGGCAAACCTATCAATATCTAGCTGCACGACACTTAGAGGAACATAATGGAGGAACAAGTCATGGCTGATACCCACGCTCACAGCTATGCTCCCGAATGCCCAAAATGTGGACACTACTCAATGGTGGAACAAGGGGACAATAAATGGACTTGCTTAAACTGCGGCTTTTCCAAAGAGTTACCATCATCTGAAAAAAAGACATCTGAATCTAAAACAGAGACTTCCGAAACAGAAACCAAATCTGGTTCCAACACCTTCATGGCGATATTGTTGCTAATCATGTTGATTTTTGCAGCTGTTGCTTTATAACACCAGCTTGAAAATAGAACTCATCTCTTCCCCTCTGCGCCTCTGCGCCTTTGGGTGAGATAAACCCAACAACATCAGATATAGCGTTTTCAAGTCAATAGAATAACCTCAACCGGGCTAAAGCCACCCCTCTCCTTAATAAGAAGCTACGGTGTATACACAAGTTCTGGAATTCCCAATAGTAAGAAGGCAAACCTCACCCTGTCCTGACGGACACCCCTCTCCTTAATAAGGAGAAGGAAAGATTTTTGCATCGCAAAAAGCGAGGGTGAGGTGATGATTTCATGGATTAGAGAAATGTGTACAACACGGTAGCCTTAATAAGGAGAGGGGAAGGGGGTAAGGTTTGTATTCCATCACCTTAATCACTGGAGAAAATTAAACCTATGGATTTAACTACAAATTATTTGGGTATAAAACTAAAATCGCCACTAGTTCCTTCAGCATCTCCCCTATCAGAAGACATCGACAACATTAAACGCATGGAAGATGCGGGAGCAGCAGCAGTTGTCATGCATTCCCTGTTTGAAGAACAGCTAACCAACGAACGTTACGAATTGCATCATCACTTGACTTATGGTACAGAAAGCTTTCCAGAAGCACTTACCGAAATATTGGGGTCTGGTGCCCTGTCTTTTAAGGCAGAATGTTTTTGGGACGGGGTTTGAATCCCGGTCACAAAAACAAACTTATTACTTATTACTTATTACTTATTACTTATTACTTAATTCAACTACTTCCCTGAACCAGACATTTTCCGCATTGGACCAGAAGAATATTTGCATCATATTAGTCAAGCAAAGGAAAAAGTAGATATTCCGATCATATCTACCAAGCTCCAAACCATAATTGCAGAGGAAACAACCGAGCTTTGGCTTAGTTCTATCAGTATCTGGTAAAATTTAATCCTAACAGAAAAAGGACGAATATCTTTTTTATTGTAGGTTGTATAAAGGCGTATCAGAGATATTTGTAGCGAATTTATAAATATAAATTTGTGCCCTAAACCAACATTTTATGGAATATTTGTAGTGTTAATTTTAATCTTTTTATTGGGTATTTTGTTGTTTATATATTTTCTCCTTTTCTGATACAATGTGTTGGGTTCCACTACCCTTCGGGAACACTTGGTGTACGTTACCGAAATATTGGGGTCTGGTGCCCTGTCTTTTGAGGCAGAATGTTTTTGGGACGGTGTTTGAATCCCGGTCACAAAAACAAACTTATTACTCCTTCGGAGTTCGCCATTTGCTTTATGCCGGGGAACCCCTTCGGGTTGCGCCACTTGCTTTATGCCGGGGAACCCGTCCACCGCAGTGGCTTACCGTCCACCGCAATGGCTCACTTATTACTTATTACTTATTACTTAATTCAAACCCAACCTACGAAGAATTGCGATCGCACTGATAGTGTTAAATGTTAAATTATCCAAAGTTACCTCATGGTACAAGTACATTAATCTGTAAAATTTCAACAAGTAGAGTAGTTGTTGGAACCAGTAAGTTATGACATCCTCAAATACTCCTCCAGAGGAAGATTCCTTAGAAGTTTCCAACACAGAACCCAGGAGTGTTTGGCTTCGTAGAACTATTGCAGTATTGGGATTAACTCTAGCTGGAATCGGTGCAGTTGGCTATGTCAGCATTAATCATTGGATTAGTAAAGAATTACCTCCCTTTCTGGAAACAGAACTAAGTAAAATCCTCAAACGTCAGGTGAATATAGGGAAGGTAAAAAGTTGGAGTTTGACAGGTATTCAAATTGGTTCTTCCTCTATTCCTGCAACTGTAACTGATCCTGATTCTGTTGATATTAAAGCTATCAATGTTAACTTTGCTCCCATACCTACGTTACTGTCTCGTACCCTTGTTGTCAGTGTCACTTTAGTCAAACCAAATGTTTACATTGCCCAAGACAAACAGGGAGAATGGGTAAATCCAGATATATTGCAACAACCTGAAGGTGGTAAACTGCCGATAAATTTGAATGCAACTGTTCGTTTACAGTCAGCAAAAGTAGTTCTTCTTCCTCAAGGACAAAAGACTGCCCTAAGCACTCAAATTAATGGATTTGTCAACTATAATCAGACTCAACCAGAAAGAGTCAAATATGATATTAATGCTGATATCGCCGAAGGTCAATTAAGTATTAAAGGTAAGACAGAAATCAAAACTGGTCAAACTCAAGCAATTACCAAGGTAGAAAAGCTTGATTTAGCCAAGTTTAATGATTTTATTCCTGACAAAATAGTTGCTCTGTCTCAAGGGCGATTAAATGCGAATTTACAGGTAAATTTGCCTTCATTTTCTCAAATGCCTGTTGTTAAGGGTAGAGCTAATATCAAAAAAATCCAGGCAAAAATTAAGCAATTACCACTTCCTATCAAGGCGAATACATCTCTCAAATTTGTCGGACAACAAGTTATATTTGAGGATACCAAAGGTAGTTATGGTAATTTAACTACATTAATATCTGGCAATGTTGATTTGAATCAGGGATTGAACCTCAAAGTTGATACTAATCCCGTTGATTTAGCTACTTTAGTGAGAACTTTGCCTGTTAAATTACCAGTGAATATAGATGGCAAATTACAGGCTCAAATGTTCCTTAGGGGTGCTTTAACAAATCCTGTAATCCTTGGTAGTCTGGTTAGTAAGCAAAAAATAAAGGTTGATCAAACAGAATTTTCTGCATTACAAGCAAAGTTTGCAGGTAATACTAATAAAATTTTGCTGCAAGATTTACGCGTTACTCCAGCAGCAGGTGGTGAAATTACGGCGAAAGGGAATGTAAAATTTATCGATCGCCAAACAGGTAAAATTAATTTTAACCAGGCTAAATTGGCATTTGATTTAGATGCTAACTTACCCAATATATCTGCAATTGTTGCTGACTATGGTGTTGATTCGCAATTGGTTAAATTGGGAAGGATGAAAGCAGAGGGGAAAATTAGTGGTACTTTACAAAATCCCCAAGGAACTATTTCTTGGAATTTAGCTAATGCTAATGTTTCATCTCTGGGTAAGGTTTCTGCTGCTGGAGATATTCTACTTCGGAATAGACAAATAACTCTGCAAAATATAGCTTTAGAAACAGAATCAGGTCAAGTAAAAATTAGGGGAATAGGTGATTTAAAACAGCAAAATTGGCAAGCTTTAATATCTACAAATTATCTACCCTTAAATGCTGCGATCGCAAATTTAAAAATCGGTGAATATGCAATTAATGAACCAATTATATTAAAAGACAGCAAAATTCAATTAGCAGGTAGACTTGATGATTTTAATTTGGCAAATATTCAAGCAAATAGTAACCTAAAATTAGATATTACTAAGGGTAATATTCTGGTTAATACTCAGGTAAATAGAGGCATAATCCAAGCCAATGCAACAGCTAAACAAGTTAATATCCAACAATTATTGCCCAGTTTACCTTTACCATTAAAAATAGTTAATAGCCAAGCTAATATTTCCGGTTCTCTTCAACAATTATTATCATTTGGTTCTGATACTAATTTAGATAGCTTTCGTGGAACTGCTTCCGGACAGTTAGTTAATGCTCAATCTCAAGAAAAAGGTATAGTTAATTTTAATGCTAAAGGTGATTTAGCGAATAAATCTTGGCAAGCAAATCTGAAGGCTAATGATTTACCTTTAAATACATTTATATCGCAATTACAGCTAGATAACTTACAAATAAATCAACCAGTCACTCTCCAACGAGGGGATGTCAATTTAGTCGGCAAACTAGATAATTTTGATTTAGAAAGTATACAAGGGGTTGCCAAGGCTAATTTAAATGTTAGTAATGGCAATGTGGTAGTCAATAGTAGATTAACCCAAGGTACTATCCAAGCACAAGCGATCGCACAAAAAATTGCCCTAGCTAAATTAATACCAGGTTTACCTCTACCTGTAAATTTAGTAAATAGCCGTGTTAATCTTTCTAGCTCAACGGAACAATTACTAAAACTAGATTTGAGTCAGATGCAAGCTAATGCTGTGGCTAAGTTAGCTGTGGCTCAAGGCACGGTAAATACTCGAACACAGTTAAATAATGGTAAATTTTCTACTAATATTAATACTAATGATATCAATCCTCCAGTAATTTGTAGTAGTATCTCCTTATCCTGTCCTCAACTCACAAATTTATCTACTAAAATTAGTTTAATGGGAGATATTGACCCCCTGTTGCAAGGTAAGTCTCCCACAACTATTCAAGCGAAAACAGTATCTTTACAAACGGGTAAGCAATCCCTAAATGCCAATGGAAAGGTAACTCTTACCCCTGTATCTGGTAAAATAATTCCGTGGTCAGTAGAAACTGATTTAAATATTGTTGCTAATTCTGATTTAGAACAACTTCCTTTAACTTTAGCACTCCCAGGAGAACCGTCAGACATTCCTGTTGCAGGAAAAGCAAGATTCAATGGTAGATTTACCGGAAAAAATTTACTTTCATCACCTTTTTCGTCTGGTAATTTACAACTGGTTGGTGATTTACAACTGAGGGATTTTGTTGTAGAAAATATTGCATTTCAGCCATTACTCAAAGGACCCCTGAAGATAGATTTAGGTAGAGAAATTGCCATTGATTTACAGGGAGAACAGGATACTCCTACAGAACCACTACGGGAACGCATTGCGGCAAAACTAGAACCTTGTCAGCAAAAAAAATGCCTTTTACCCTATCTCCCAGTTAGTTTTGAATTAAAACAAGGTAGTTCCCAAACAGGCATCATCCTCAGTGGTAAACGTCAAGGAGATAATTTAGATGTACAAATCAAGAACTTATCTTTAGGACTATTAAATACTATACCTATTGTTCAACAAAATATTCCTGGTTCAGTGAGAGGAATTGCCACGGGAGAAGTTGAGGTTAACCTATTCAACTTAGCAACAACCGGAAATATTCAAGTTACCTCCCCTGATTTGGGATACATAAAAGCGAAGGAAATTGCCGCTAATTTCTCCTATGATGGAGAGTTAGCTAAATTATCATCTGCTTCTTTGCAGTTGGGAGAAAGTCAATATGATTTCCAGGGAAGCTTAAATCTCAACTCTGGCGACATCAACGGTAGAATGGTAACAAATTCAGCACAGTTACAAGACATCTTCGCTGCTGTCGATTTACCTCTGATAGAAGCCCTGTTTACAAATACTAAAGCCAGTGATTATGGTAATGCTAGTGATGTACAAACACAACCAGTAGGCAATCCCCAAGCTACAATATTTGCCCAGTTGCGTCTGCTTTCACAAATTAGAAACCAACTCCAGCAGCTTACTGCTAAAGAACGACAACCAATACAATTTAACCCTGCAAATATTAGAGGTAATTACAGCACAGAAATTAATATTGCTGGTAAATTAACTAATCCTGAAGTTAACTTCCAACTAGATGGTAAGAATTGGCAATGGCAAGAGCAGCAGCCAACTGTAACCATTAAATCTAGTGATTTTCCTGTTGAAACCACAAATAAAGAGTTACAAATTGACCGAATTATTGCTAAAGCTAGCTTCAATAATGGAGTATTGCAGTTAGAACCTTTACGGGTAAATATAGAGGACAGTTTCCTTGCTTTCCAAGGACAATTAGCACTGAAGCAAGCATCTGGATTATTAAAGGTAGAAAACTTCCCTATAAATACAGTACAACGTTTTATTGACCTTCCTGTTGATATTGGTGGCAGGTTAAATCTGCAAGCTAATTTGAATGGTAGTTTGTTTAACCCTCAAATACCTCAAGGAAAATTATCTTTAGTAAATGGCACTCTTGAGCAAGAATCTATAGGAAAATTTGCTGGTCAATTTAGCTACCTTGATTCCCGTTTAACATTTAATACTACCTCTAATTCATCCATACAATTGCAAGCATTAGTACCCTATCCGCCTCAAGAGGGTGAAAATAATTCTCTGTTGATAGACACAAAGTTTGGAACGAAATTATTTGCTCTGCTCAAACCATTAACTCAAGGTCAACTAGAATGGGTTAAAGGAGATGGTAAAGTCGAATTTAAAATTGCAGGTCCCTTAAATTGGCAAGCCAAAACCGCACCAGAATTTCTCAAAAATACCACCGCTACCTCTAACATCCAGATTGAAAACGCTACAGTTAAAACCAAGCAATTGGGAGAAGATATAGACTTGAATGTTGCGGGAAATTTAACTTTGGATAATGAAACAATTCAAGTAGAAAAACTCGCAGGTAATCTGGCTGGAAGTCCATTTTCAGTCATGGGGATTTTACCTTTATTTGAGCCTACACAAGAATTATCTAACCCCCTTACCCTTACCCTGGGACCAGGAAAGCTAGATATCAAAGGACTATACAACGGCAAGATTGATGGGAATGTAATTATTTCCGAAACAGCAACGAATCCGGTAATTGGAGGTAAACTTCACATCCATGACGGACGAGTATTATTACCGAAAGGAAGTAAGGAGGATGTAGCAACTCAGACTCAACCCAGCACAAATTATGGCAAAAACATAGCCCAGTCTAATAATCAAACTTTCGGTATCTTACCACGCTTCCAAGATTTCCAGGTAATTGTGGGCAATAGATTTAAGTTTAAGCGATCGCTACCTCAAATTAACATGAGTCTAGCAGGGAAACTAATCCTGAATGGTTTGTGGAATGAATTACAGCCACAAGGAACCATTGAACTACAACGAGGAAGAATTAACTTATTGGATAATCAGTTTGTGCTAACTCGTACCCATGACCAAATAATTGAGTTTATACCAGAACAAGGTTTATTCAATCCCAATATCAGTATTCAACTGCAAACCCTTATCTCCGACGTTTCTCCATTTGAACGTCGGCAACCAATTGATGCGGAAATTCGGGATGATATAGTTGCTCCTCCCAATCCTAATCGCATAGATGTGCGAGTCACTATTGAAGGCAATGGCAATCAATTACTTTCAAACTTATTCAACACATCCACGGATACTTGTCGGCTTAACCAAGCAAATACCATCCCCAATGCAACCGTAGAAACTGGTTCCCAACTCGATCCTCAGGCACTGCAAACAGTAGCTAATTGTATCCATCACAATACTGAAGTGGGCATCCAACAAAAACAGTGGCTGATAAATCCTGCTATCAAGCTGACAAGTACTCCACAAAGGAATCAAGCTGAAATTATGGCATTACTCGGCAACCGTGCCATCAATTCTATGTTGGAGATTCAGAAAAAAATCTCCGAGGGTAATGGTACTGACTTAATAAGCTCTGGTGTAATCCAATACTTGACCGATAATGTGATAACCAATACCGAACAAGAAATATTCTGGAAGATTCAGCAACCCTTTGATGCTTTTGGGAAAAAAATTGGTCTTACCCATTTTCAGGTTATCCCCTCCGTTCAAGGAGTGAAGCACATCGATGCCAATTCCTCCCTACGATTTGTTTATGATTACAGTAACTTTTTTTACCAGAGTCTATTTTTGGGTAAACAAGATGGTGGCTTTGACAGTCAATTTCGAGTGATGTACGAAAGGAGATTTTGAACCGGATGACGCGGGGACGCGGGGACACGGGGACGCGGAGCGCTCTGTGTCCGGTGCCCCGTGTCCAGGGCGATAAGCCCCAAGGGTCCTCCTCCCCCATCAAAATCTGCGATTTGATGGCTGCCGATTGGTGGGCACCTCAAGCCCCACCACATCGGTATCTCCGCGTCTCCCCCTCTCCGCGTCTCCGCGTCTCCCCCTCTCCGCGTCTCCCCCTCTCCGCGTCTCCGCGTCTCCCCCTCTCCGCGTCTCTTCTTGAACCTTCTGTCTTCTGCCTCCAGCTCCCACTACTTTCTTCAATCAAGTCCCATTTAAGGTTAAACTCATATATTGCAATCGATCGCTACTAGAGAGCAGAATCTTGGGCATAGAACTACGCAGCTTTGTATTTCTCGACAGTCTACAACCTCAACACGCCGCATACATGGGAACAGTAGCCCAAGGTTTTTTACCATTACCGGGAGATACATCCCTATGGATTGAAATTTCCCCAGGGATTGAAATTAATCGGATTACGGATGTAGCACTCAAAGCTGCTTCTGTACGTCCTGGTGTACAGGTGGTAGAACGATTGTATGGTCTATTGGAAATCCATTCTAGCTCCCAAGGAGAAACCCTATCCGCAGGTAGGGCTATTTTGGCACACATAGGAGTGGAAAAAAACGAATGCCTCAAACCCCGTGTGGTTTCTAGTCAAATTATCCGCAATATTGATGCTTATCAAACACAACTGATTAATCGCACGCGACAGGGACAAATGCTGCTAGCAGGACAAACCCTGTATGTGTTAGAAGTTGAACCCGCTGCTTATGCTGCATTAGCTGCCAATGAAGCGGAAAAAGCCGCAGCCATTAACATCCTACAAGTGCAAGCAGTAGGGAGTTTTGGCAGACTGTATTTGGGTGGTAAAGAACAGGATATTCTCGCAGGTGCAGCCGGTGCATTAACTGCGATCGAAAATACATCTGGTCGCAAAAATTACCAGGGTGGTCGTAAGGAGTAAAGGAACGGATTATGGCAAATCAGGAGCATCTTGCTTTGCTCAAGGCAGGTACAGTCACATGGAGGGAGTGGAAAAACAAAAATCCCCAGATTGAAGCAGATTTCAGTGGTGCTAATCTTTACCAAGCCCAACTGATGGGAGTTAACTTGAGTGGCGCGAACTTTAGCGTGGCTAACTTGGGTGGTGCTACCCTTACCCAAGGGGATCTCAGTTATGCCAATTTGATTGGTGCTGACTTGAGTGAGGCAAACCTCAAAGAGGCTATTATCAGTGATGCTAACCTCATCGGTACTAACTTAACAGGTGCTAATTTAAGAGATGCAGATTTGGGTACAGCCAAACTCCACCGGAGCAATCTCTGTTTTGCTAATCTTATGGCTGCTAATTTGATTGCTGCGGATCTCAGTAAGGCAAATCTTAACGAAGCGGAGTTGATAGCTGCTTACCTTTACAAAACAAATTTATACCAAGCCAATCTCACCAAAGCTCATTTGGGTGGTGCATACCTTGTGCGAGCCAACATGAAGGAGGCTGATTTAACCAAGGCTGATTTGAGATGGACTAACCTAAGCAGAGCTAATCTTAGTGGTGCCAATCTCAGTGGTGCTAATCTTAGGGGTGCTAATCTTAGGGGTGCTAATCTCAATGGTGCTAATCTTCAGGGGACAATTATGCCTGAGTGAGACTTCCAATCTCCCGAATACCAAATTTACTCGTGGAGACATTCCGGAAAATATTAACTGATTTCATGTTCTCAATGTCATTAAAAAAAAGAATGCGACGGATTAATAGATAGGTAGATGGGTAGGGAACATCAGTAAGATAATTTTCTACACCAAAAGATTGTGGATGCTGTACACTGACGAAGAATGTATATGTCGCCAACATTATTTGAATTGGTATATACTCCCAAATGTCGCCAACATTATTTGAATTGGTATATACTCCCAACGGCTAAAAACTTAACTTTTCGTAGGTTGGGTTGAACGAAGTGAAACCCAACAGCAAGTAGGTTTTTGTTGGGTTTCGTACCTCAACCCAACCTACAATAATTAATCCGTTTAGAGTATAACTCATAATTACTATATTTATACTAGTAAACACTTACTAGTGGTCTGTCCCATTAGTTCTAAAGGGTTGGATAATGAACCGCAAAGGCGCAAAGAGCGCGAAGAAACAGAAGGAGAAGATAAGTATAGAACTTGGTTTACCTATCAAAATTAATGGGACAAAGCACTAGGGTGTGAAAGAGGACAAAAATGAAAAAAGTAATTTTTTATTGTTTACTAACATTATTAATTTTAGGAAATCAAGCTCATGCCGTTGAAGGTATGTGGCAACCCCAGCAGTTACCAGAGTTAGAAGAACAGTTAAAAAAATCTGGTCTGCAATTAAACCCTAATACCCTGACAAAACTGACCTCTCACCCGATGGCTGCGGTAATTAGTTTGGGTGGTTGTACGGCATCATTTGTTTCTCCTGCTGGACTAGTATTAACTAACCATCACTGTGCCTATGGCTCTATCCAATACAATTCTAAACCATCCAAAAATTTACTGGAAAAAGGCTTTTTAGCAAGAAAATTAGGTGAAGAATTGCCAGCTAGTCCTGGTAGTAGAATATATGTAACTGTGGCAGTTAACAACGTAACTAGTGATATTAATCAATCTGTTGGCAAAAATCAAACTGGTTTTGAACGTTATCAAGCCATATCCAATCAAAAGAAAGAACTGGTGCGTCAGTGCGAACTAGATAAGGGACACCGTTGTCATGTACATAGTTTTTACCAAGGTTTGGAATATTATCTGATCAAGCAACTAGAAATTCGTGACGTTCGTTTAGTATATGCTCCAGCAGAAAGTATTGGTAAATTTGGTGGGGATATTGATAATTGGAAATGGCCCCGACACACGGGAGATTTCACTTTCTACCGCGCCTACGTAGATAAAAATGGTCGTCCGGCCGATTATTCCCCAGATAACGTCCCCTATCGCCCCCAGCATTATCTGAAAATTTCCCGTGCTGGCCTCAAACCCAATGATTATGTGATGGTACTTGGTTATCCAGGACGAACTAATCGATACCGCCTAGTAACAGAAGTAAAACATACTTTTAATTGGTCCTATCCTACCAGACGAAAAATGTATATTACTTGGATAGAAACTATTAATCAAACTATTAGTAATAATCAAGATGCCAAAATTAAATATGCTGGTCGTTTGAGTAGTTTAAATAATGCGGCTAAAAATTTCCAAGGAATGCTTGATGGCTTTGCTCGTAGTAATTTAATAGAACGCAAACGTAAAGTAGAATTAAACCTGCAAAAATGGATCCAAAGTAATGATAAATTAAGCGATCGCTATCAAACTACTTTCACTAATCTTAAAGCTTTAATTGCCCGCCAGCAAGCCAACCAAAAGCAAAATTTACGCCTGAGCTATTTGAGTAAATCGGATCTGTTCAATGTTGCTCGTCGATTGTACCGTTTAAGCCAAGAGAAACAAAAGCCAGATCCCAAAAGGGAGCCAGGATACCAGCAGCGAGACTTGACTCGGTTCCAACAGTCATTACGTCGCCTAGAACGCAATTTTGACAGGGAAGTAGATAAAGCAGTTTGGCTGAAATTCATTGAGGAATATACCAAACTTCCCAGTAATCAGCGTATTCTCGCCTTTGATAAGTTTTTTGGTTTGGGAAGTAAATTTGACCGTCAGCAAGTCAAAACTAAACTAGATACCATGTATCAAAAAACCTCTCTGACTAAGTCAGCAGCCAGGTTAAAATGGATGGATGCTGACCCCAAAGCCTTTACAACCAGTGACGACCCTTTTATTAAATTAGCAGTTGCCATGTTTGATGCATATATGGCAGTGGAGAAGGAAAGTAAGGAAATAGAAGGTTCTCTGCAACAGTTACGTCCACTATACATGGAAGCATTGATTGCCTACTATCGCCAGCAAGGCAAACCCATTTATGCTGATGCCAATAGCACCCTGCGAGTTACCTTTGGTCGTATCCGGGGTTATTCACCAGCCGATGGTAGCTTCTATCAACCCTTCACAACTTTACGTGGTATTACTGAAAAACATACCGGAACTGAACCTTTTAATTCACCCAAGAAACAATTGGAATTAATCAAAGAAAAAAAATACGGTCGTTACTATAATTCCGATTTAGATTCAGTTGCTGTGAATTTCCTCAGTGATCTAGATATTACTGGTGGTAACTCCGGTTCACCTACCCTCAATAGTAAAGGGGAACTGGTGGGTTTAGCCTTTGATGGCACCTACGAAACGATTATCAGCAATTGGGAGTTTAGTAAAAATACCAGTGCTATTCATGTGGATATCACGTATATGCTGTGGGTAATGAAATACTTGGATAATGCCAGTAACCTGTTAGAGGAAATGACTATAGAGGGTAAATAATCTTTGTTTTTGTTTAGTATATAGAAAAATGCTTGATAATGAAGTGACAATCACAGCAATTAAAGAGACTGTCAAAGAGATTGCTCTTATTTTAGGTGGAGCAAACGTAATTATAGTAGCTTTGATTACATGGCTGGGAAAGATATGGATGGATAAAATACTTGAAAGTGAACGTCGCAAGACACAAATCCTTGTAGAGCAGCTCAAAAATTCACTTACTCAAGAAAGAGAAAAGATAAATCAAGTTTTGAACCCTGATTATACGGTTGGTTAATTTTGTCAGCTATCAACGTGCTTGCGTTGTTTCAGCCGGTTAATGGTGAATACACTTCCTTAACCCGAACTGAGGTTAACTAAGATTGTTTCCCCATTAGGCTTAGTTTGGTTAGCTGTCTTGCGTTGAAAGTAGTTATCAGCTAAACCCTAAAACTGGCGTAGTGGACTGACACAGCTAAAGTAGTAAAATAGATTTTTGGGAAAAGCCTTAATTTATAAGGGATTGCGCGATTTTCCTATTGCACCATTTTAGTTGTGTCACGCCAGTAGGTTGGGTTAAGGAACGCAACCCAAAGTGACCAAAGGTTTGTTGGGTTTCCCTATCGCTCAACCCAACCTACCATTCTGATTAATTGAACCGTATTGTCCTATAGCAAGCTCCTTTGAAGATTTATTTTCTACCACAATCCAAAAATCATGGATTATGAGCAAAAAGTCTGTATGGGAAGGAATACAGATTTTTTGCTGAAGCAATCAAGCAGCGGTTATGGGTATAATTGACATCTTCTTCTGTAAACACCTTTTCTTTGACAGCGATAGGCCACGGGATCGCGAACCAGCATAATCCCAAAGGGAGTGGCTCCAGTTTTGACAGTACGGGGAGCATTCTTGGGAATTCCGTTTCTATCTAAGTCGTAAATAGAGGTGAATTCAGATTCTCTGCTATGGGTGACAAACAACTTTTTCTTATCCAGGGAAATCATAACGTTATGTGGAAAGGGTAAAGGAGCATCAGCTGGAGTTCCAGGAACAAGAGTGAAGGAAGCTAGATCGATGGTATAGATAGAATTATCCCCAGTTGTACTTGTAATGTCTGTCACATAAAGATTTGTTTCAGACTCGTCTGCCCATATTCCATGTGCCCCTTCTATGCTTAACTGATCAAGTACCTTAAGTGTTGATGGATTCATCCGCAACACCTTGCCATCAGCTTGTGTGGCAACGTAGAGCAGACTATTTGGGAATCCCCAGTGAAAAAGGTGAGGATCTCCTCCTACCTTAACCCTTCCGCTTTCTTGAAAAGTCTCTCCATCGTACTTAATTAACCATCCTTGATTGGAACCGTCAGTATCTAATAGAGAAACAATTGCACTGTCAGAAGTAGCTGTAACATCGTGGGGCTTAAAATTGTCAGCAAGGTCTGCTGGAATTGGTACCGTTGCCAGCACTTTCTTCTTTTTTACACCAATTACCGTCATGGTTTTGTCAATGTCGTTGACAACCCACATTTGACCCAGGTCTCCATTACTCCACATATGGAAAACACCCTCCCCTGTGGGTATCTCTGCTTTTCGGCGAAGTCGCAGGGCATCATATACAAGTATTCTATTGTTCTTTCTATCTCCTAACCATATTTCATCAGTGAAAAAAGGATTCTGTGCATACATTGGCTCAGATCCTTCTTCAAGCAGGATATCAATTGTTCTCTCAGTTTTGACATCGATTAAAGTAAGCGTGTTTGTACCTCGATTGGCAACGGCTATGCGAGAGCCGGTGGGAGATGGTGGAGTAGCAAATCGTCCTTTAGTAGCTGCCTGTAACGGTGAAAGTGTGGATGTTGTCAAAAGAACTGCGATCGCACATCCTACCACCACTAGCTGCCAGGAAAATTTTATGCGGCGGAATAATAATTTGAACATCTTAAGCTTTTCTTGCCTATGAAGATGTTTATAATTTACAAATAATAGTAAGCATAAATGCGTAAATTAAATAAAAATTTAACTAAAAATAGAGCAATATTTGAGATTATCGGACTTTTCAGTTCAGGACTTACGCCCTGTTACTCCCTTCGGTGCTTTCAAGGCAACAGGGAACAGGGAACGGGGAACGGGGACGGCGTGTATCGGGGGATTGAACCCCCGATAACGCATACCGCCAACAGGCGGGGGTCTTAGACCCAATGATTGCGAGAGGGAACCAACAGCCAACACC
>JASJCJ010000021.1 GCA_030066045.1 Calothrix sp. MO_167.B12 | reverse complement strand
AGTCGGCACTTCCTAAACGCACTACCTTACCCCTCGTAAAGCTGTTTAACGCTTAGGTTCTAGAGCTTGGAACTGGCGAAACTACGCATTCCAAGGTAGGAACTTTGGCACTTGCTGATAACGTAGTCAGTTAAGACTTAAGCTGGTCAGCTACCTAAAGATGGGGGCTTGAAGCTCCGTCTCTTTAGAGCGGGGTGCTGACAAAGATTCCGTTCATTTAAGGGATACAGTCAGCTTATAAAAATTTCCAGAAAACTACCTATATAAAGTTATGTGAATTAGATTTTCTGGTTAGCCCCTCACGGGAAAATCCTACAACCAAGTATGAAAATGCTTTGTAACACCTCAAGGGCGCACGCAATGCGCCCCTACTGCGGTTCCTACACCTAAACTGTCAACCATCAACTAACAACTAACAACCATTTTCAAGTTAGATTTAACTAGAGCCAATCAACGCCACTACAAGTCATAAAACCGCAATCAGCAATACCACAATCAATGAGAGAACAATCCCAATCGGCTAATTCGGCGAAACCTTCAGCACAGTTACAGCCAATATCAGCACAGTCAACATAGCAACTATCATCGCAGTTATAGCGACGACGGGGTTTTTGTGGTGATGCTTCTACAGAACTGCTACGGGAACGCAAAATTTTATTCGCCTGTTTACAAGCTTGAAAACGATCGCGGCTTTTAATCCATCCTACCCGAAAACCTGACTGAGCGATCGCTCGCTTAATATACTGAGAACAAGATTCACCTCCGTACAATACCCGGTGGGCACAGGCAAAGCCTTTATGGGGTGAAATGTGCTTTTGATATCCGGTAATGGCTGCAATGCTAATTTTGCGGCTAATCAAATCTACTGTGGAAATTTGCATAATTAGTAACATAAAATATTGTTCTAATTAACTATTCCCAATTCTCCCTACCAATTTACGTTTAAAAAGATTTGTATACCCGAAGTCACAAGATACTAAGACATATTAACTTATACAAAACTACTGATTCACATATTTTTAAGTGCGATAATTGTATCGATGGTAGTGAATTAGCTCGGCAAAAATCATGACAACCCCAACTATGATGAAGTGTGCGTGCGATCGCTGTTTGTGTGTTATATCTGTGGAAGAGGCAATTAAGCAAAACGGTAAATACTATTGCTCCCCAGCCTGTGCCGAAGGACATAAAACCATGAAAGGTTGTGGTCATAGCGGCTGTGGCTGCTAATTACCGCCGATCCATGTTACATAACTTAAATGATATCAAAACAACCCCTACCGCGTTCGGGTAGGGGTTTATTAGTTATGTGAATAAATGCAGAAGAGATCTACAAACTAGACATTACATCCCGTGCAGCTTGCAATGTCTTTTCGATATCTGCTTCTGTGTGGGCACAAGAGGTAAAACCTGCTTCAAACTGTGAAGGAGCCAAATAAATACCCCGTTCTAACATTCCCCGATGGAAGCGTCCGAACTTATTGGTATCTGCCTTTTTAGCATCTTCGTAGTTATGTACTGGTCCAGGACAGAAAAACATCCCAAACATAGCACTAATTTGACCGCCACAAGCTTCATTATCTGTTTCTTTGGCAATCGCCAGTAAACCATCTGCTAGTTGCTTGGTAATCTTGTCAAGATACTCATAGGTACCAGGCTTTTGTAGCAACTCTAGGGTCTTAATACCAGCAGTCATAGCTAGGGGATTGCCAGAGAGGGTTCCGGCTTGGTACATTGGTCCTGCGGGAGCCACCATTGACATGATGTCACGACGACCACCATATGCTCCTACGGGCAAACCACCACCGATAATTTTACCTAAAGTGGTTAAATCGGGGGTGATACCAAACTTCTCTTGAGCACCACCATAGGCAATACGGAAGCCAGTCATCACTTCGTCAAATACTAGTAATGCTCCATACTCCTGGGTTAATTCCCGCAATCCTTCTAGGAAGCCAGCATCAGGGGTGATAAATCCAGCATTACCAACCACAGGTTCTAAAATTACCCCAGCAATCTCCTCAGGGTTTTCCTCGAATAAGGCTTTGACTGCTTCCAAGTCATTGTAAGGAGCCGTTAAGGTGTTGCTGGTAACAGATTTGGGTACTCCCGGAGAATCTGGTAAACCAAGGGTGGCAACTCCGGAACCAGCCTTAACTAAAAACATATCAGCGTGGCCGTGGTAACAGCCCTCAAACTTGATAACTTTTTCCCGTTTGGTAAAAGCTCGTATCAGCCGTAGCACAGCCATACAAGCTTCTGTACCGGAGTTCACAAATCTTACCATTTCAATACTGGGGACGGCAGCAATCACCATTTCCGCCAGCACGTTTTCTAGGGCACAGGGAGCACCAAAACTGGTACCTTTCTCCAAAGCAGCTTGGAGGGCTGCAATCACCTCTGGATGAGCATGACCGCAAATTGCTGGACCCCAAGTACCTACATAGTCGATGTATTGATTGCCATCCACATCCCAAACATAGGCACCTTTAACATGATCGAAGACAATTGGTTGTCCGCCTACGGATTTAAAGGCTCGTACTGGGGAGCTTACCCCTCCTGGCATCAGGTTTTGGGCTGCTGCGAATATTTCTTGTGATTTTGTCGTTTTAATCGATGTATTTACCAAGGCTCTCTCCTAACAGTGGAAAATAAAAAGCTCTATCTGTGGGGATAGGAGTTAACACTGCTTAGAATTTCTATCGTATAGAATTACAGGAACTAGGAAAATAATAATATGTAATGCCAGCACAATTGCTGATGAGTGGCTTATTACAGCCAGGATGTAATTAAAAGTTATAAAAAAACAGGCTGAAAACCCTTGAGTCTGAGTCTCGCAGCTTGGCGAAGAGATTCAGGCGTACTTCAGGCAAGGGATGAAAGCCTTTAGAGGCGTTTACGCCTCAGTCAATTTGTAGTAAAATTGAATCTCACAGGAACGGTAATCAACCTGTATAAAAACCCAACTGCCTAGGGGCAATCTGTACCTATAGCCCTTCGGGCATTCAAGAAAGACAATTGAAGATATGGGGTTCTATTTCATAGTTCTAGCTCTTTTCCAGAAATAGGTAAAATCTTTATGGAGACTAGACGACACAGAATTTAACTCAAACAAATTTTGGAGCAATCCAACTACCGAGGGGCACTCGGAAAGTCAACGCTTGAGGAGAGAACCACCTCTGGACTAGATACCGCAAGGGGTCTAGTTTAAGTGGACTCGTTGAACCAAGAATCTCCTCGCCTTTAGGCAGGAGAGTGTCAAATTTCAGTCACTGGATCAAATTAAATATAAAACCTCATAAAACCTCACCGCGCCTAGATAGAAAATAGAGAGTTCGGAGTTCGGAGTAGGGGCGGGGTTTCCCCGCCCAGAGTGAGAGAATTATTTTCATCTGCAGGTTGTGGACAAAATATTGTCCATGTAGATGCGCGAACCGTGGCTTGGAGCAGAGTGGGGCTAGCTTGAAAATAGGCGCGTCAGCGCGGAGTTTGTAGGGGCGCATTGCGTGCTAACTTGAGGAGTTAGTCGCAAAGCATTTCATGCTTGATTGTGCAATGCCGACAAATAGATTCTTGTAGAGACGTAGCAATGCTACGTCTCTACCGAGGTATGTGTTGCGATTATTTATTAAATCGGTATAAACCCAAACCTGAATTTCACAGAGTTTTCCAACTCCCGAATTTTCCTGAACTATGGATTGCCACCATCAAGCATACTTGGAAACGAAAGACAAAAAATCAAATTTTGTCCAAATTCCAACACACAAAATGAAGGTTCCCTAAACCATGAATCATAAATCAGGAAAACTCCTTACTATTGCCGGAATAATATCTTTGACTGCACTTCCTCTACCAGCAATAGCCTTACCTTCCCAGGAAGTTACCAAAATATACTATAGTAATGCGGCTAAAACAAAAGTTGTGGGAATATCTATTCTTGCCTGTAACGGTAAACGTTCCACAAAAGGGAAAACCACACCTTATGTATCAATTTCTACTTCTCCTTGCTCTTCTCGAAAAGGTGGTGGTACAAAACTGCCCTGTGAATTCACCTCTCGAACTCCAGAGCAACAAAGAAAGTGTCATAATCTTCCGAGTCAAAGACCATAGGGAACATCCCAAATGTTTAAATTTGTAGTGCGGGCATCTTGCCCGCTTTATATATCAAGGGAGCGATCGCAATTTAACCACAAATTACTCTCAAAGTACAACCCCATGATTTTTGCTAGTTGACTTACTTTTATTTGAGAATGTCATTGCAAAGGGTGCGATCGCTCTGTTTCACTTTCGGGTTATGCTTAAGATAATCCTTGGCTTTCTCGCAACCGCGCTTCAGGAGTTCATTCAGGTCAAACTCCCAAACTGAAATGTCCTTTCCCCCAGCAGCAATAATCTTACCATCTGGGCTAAAACTCACATCCCTGTCACCAAAGTCTTCATAGGTTGTTAGTAAAGTACCATCAATACTCCAGAGTCTTACTCTTCTGAAGTCAGCAGAGGCAATCATCTTACCATCAGGACTAAAACTCACGCTGGTAATATCTTCATCTTCTTCATTGTCAAAACTTTTTAATGGTTTACTATCTTTACCCTTCAAACTCCAGAGTCTAATAGTTTTGTCTCTACTCCCTGAGACAATCATCTTACCATTCGGACTAAAACTCACACTGGTAACACCATTACCATGATCTTCAAAAGATTTAATTTCCCCACCATCAGGTTTCCAAATTTTGACGGTTTTGTCATCACTGGCTGATGCAATTAGCTGACTATCTGGGCTAAAAATTACACTGTTGACTTTGTCTTTATGACCAGTGAAATTCTTAATTAGCTTACCATCACGCTGCCAAAGTTTTACAGTATTGTCATCACTGGCTGAAGCAATCATCTCACCATTGGGGCTAATACTCACACTATTTACAAAATTTTTGTGATCTCGCAAGGTCTCTAATAGTTGTGCTTTTTTGCCTGGTTCAGGAGGAAGCTGCCAGAGTTTGACTGTGTGATTACCACCAATAATCGCTATTTTATCACTGTTAGGAATAGACTTTATTTCTACAACCCAATCATCTTTTCCTTTGATAGTTTTTAGTAGTGATACTTTTGTATTTCCCTTGGTATTAATTCCCCACAATTGCACTTCATTTTTACCTGTGCGGATAGCTATGGTTTTACTATCTGAACTGAAACTCAAGTGTTCTTTAAAGTCAAAATAATTTATTTTATCATTGCCAAAACCTCGAAGAGCTTTGAGGAAAGTGCCGTCCATTCTCCAGATTTCTACGGTCTCTCTATCTACTTTGATAACTAAAGTTTGACCATCTGGGCTGAACTTAATATCCCACCTACCTATATTTGCTTTTTCTGTTTTTAATTTAATAGTTGTAATTGGAGTACCATCAAGCTTCCAGAGTTTTACCTTATTACTACCTTCAACAATAGCCAAAGTCTGTAAATTAGGACTTAGCAGACGATTTACTACATCTTTTAAGCTTGTGATTAAACCGCCATTACGATTCCAAACCTGCACCTTCTCATCACTGCTAATGACCATTGTTTTATTATCAGGTGCAAAACCCTTAAATGCAATTGAATTACTATTACCCTGTGGCTCAATTTTTTTGAGGAAAGTGCCATCAATTCGCCATAGTTCTACTTTCTCTTTCTCTTTACCTTTTACCCGATTGTCAATGACTACTATTTCCCCATCCGGAATTAAATTAACTAACATTTCTTCATCAGAATAGAGAGTCCTAATTGTCCTAATTTCTGTACCATCCCGCCGCAGAAATTTGACAGTGTTATCGCCCCCCAAAATAACCAAATTCTCCCCATTGGTACTGAAACCGATTTTTTGGACACCATCTTTATAGTCCTTCAGAGTAGTGATTCGAGTACCATCCTTTCGCCAGATTATAGTTTTATCCTTACTTGTAGTTGCAAGTATTTCACCATCTGGGCTAAAAGTGATAAGATAAACTCTATCCTTATGACCTTTAAGAGTTGCGATCGCTTTAACATTATCACTAGAGAATAGTTTTACACTATTGTCATTCTTTACCAAAGCAATAGTTCGTCCATCAGGGCTAAAATTCCGATAAATATAAGCACCAAGAGTTTTGACAAAAGTACCATCGCTTCGCCATATTTGTACTGTCCAATCTTGAGTCCCAGTAACTATTTGATTATCATGACTAAAACTGACTTCTGAATGATATCCTGGCAGCTTTGTGATCAAATTGCCTTGACGTTGAAAGAGTTGTACTTGATCGCTCTTTACAGAGGCAAGTTTATCACCATTTGGATGGAAACTGACTTTGGTTGATCTACTTATATCAGGAGTTGTGAAATTTTTCTTTTCCAAATTCCAGAGTTTCACAGTTTTATCTTTACTTCCAGAGGCAAGCATCTTACCATTAGGGCTAAGGCTAGCACTAGTGACTTCCTTCTTGTGGCCTTTGAGCAAAAAACTAGTTTTTTCTCCAGTGTAAATTTGTAAGAATTCTGCATTTATTGCGTTTATATCTTCACTGGATAAACGAACAGTGCCTGTAGTCTGATCATCATCAATGTTTCTTCCATTGAATGCTAGGGAATCAGGTAAATAGAGTATTTTGAGTAAATAAACATCAGCAGGTTTGAGCAATGTATTATTTCCTTGTTGATTACTGGTCTCACTATCAGATTTGATAATTACTCTACTCGGTACTCCATTCCCAGTTTTAACTTCTTCCCCATTCAGATTCCAAAATTTTCTTGTTTCTTCATCACTAACGGAAACAATGGTCTTACCATCAGTACTGAAACTAATGCTCTTGATAATCCTCCCATTGCTTTTACTTTTGAAAGTAGGGATTTCTTTGCCATTTTTAACATTCCAAAGTTTTATATTACCGTCTTTACTACCAGAAGCGATCTTTTGACCATCCGGACTAAAGCTAAAGCTAGTAATCTCCTCTTCATTTCCTTTGAAGGTGACAATTTCTTCGCCTTTCAAATTCCACCGTGTGAGAGTTTTGCCTTCACTACCCGAAAGCACGGTTTGATTATCAGGGCTGAAGCTAAGGCTAGTAATTTTTTTATCGTGGGCTTGAAAACGGGCAATTTCTTCACCATTCTTTCTCCAAATTATCACCATACCGCTTGCGTCACCAGAAACCACCATTTCACCATTAGGGCTAAAATTTACGCTGGTAACAGTGTTATTATGCCCCTCTAAAGTATTGAGTTCTCTAATGGTATAAACTACATCCTGTAATGCGCCCAAAACCTTCATTTTGGTGTCTAAATTTACCCCAATTGACGACCATTGTTGCAATCTTTTCCCTGCTTTTAAACTTTTTACCAGTGCTTTTAAATTTTGATGAGATTTCAGGAAACTTTTTGCTTCAGCACTCATGGAAATTAGATGGGCATTATTATAATGGATTAATACAAATGACAAGAACATTGATAAAGCCCCAGCGATAGTTCCTAATGATACTTTCCAAAGTAATCCGCGCTGCGCTTCTAAAAGTTGCTGTTTGAGAACATCATTTAATTTTTCTTTTGCAATTAATTCCTGCTTGAGAGCATCATTTAATTTTTTCTCCGTCAGTTTGCGTTGCTCTTTCTCTTTTTCCCATGCCTTAGTTCGCACAAAAGTAACTAGATAATCATGTACCAATTGATAGTGATCATCTGGATCAGATGGTAATTTAAATACTAATCCCGATCGCACTAAAATTAATAAAACTAAATCTAATTTTTCAGAGACTACCTCTATCTCTAATTCTTTCTCTAACTCTGATTCCAAATCTGCACGGGTTTTCAAGGGGCGAGTGTTATTTTCATCTGTAAGCAAATACAACACTCCTCTGGCAATTGTTTCGTTATTTTCTCCGCAATCTTTAACAACTTCTTCTAAAAATCTCCCTACTACTTTGTCCTTTTGTCCCCGTTCTTGATATTTCTCTAGGGTGCTAATTTTTTCCGTTTGTAGCTGTGTACCCACTACCTGCAATTCAATGGGACGTACTTCCCCTAAATCTCCCGCTAAGTCTTCCACTAAGGCATCAATTAACTCTGGTTTTAAATCTAATTGAGTGGTTTCAGTTAAATTGCTAATTAATAATTTAGTATCTTCTGGTGAAAAATTCCCAATATAATAAAGAATATTTTTATCCAGAATATTATTGTTAATAACATCAAAATCAATCAGCCGTTGATTACATTCCAGGAGATAATATAAGTAATCTTCCCGCAAAGACAGAATAACTCTCACATGGGCAACATCCAAACATTTCCGGAGAAATCTGTAGAAAGGTAGCCTTTGTTGGGGATCTTTGTAAACGAAGAAAAATTCTTCAAATTGGTCGAAGATTAAAATAGTGAACAGTCTATTGTCGGAATTTGCTTGTAATTGTTTGAGAATTGATTCCTCCCCCAAATCTGACTCTAATAAAGGGAAGTTTGTCTTTACTCTTCCCCCATATATTCGAGTATTTAGGTCAGACATAGCATCTTTTAAACAATTACCTAATTCCTTCACCCAATTGGTATAAACTTGCTGCAAAACTGTTACAAAATCGCGAGCATCAATAGTTTTATGTTGTAATTCAGGTATTAAACCAGCTTGCAAAATAGAACTTTTGCCTACACCAGATTGTCCGTGAATGATTGTTAATTTATAAAAAGCATCCCCCATGCGTTTACTCAGGCGTTTAATATCTTGCTCTCTCCCAGCAGCAGCAATTTCTGCGGCGATAGTTCCTTGTTGTTTGACTAGTGGTAAAGCCGGGTTGCTAACTTGTTGTTTTGGCTGTAAACGTCCCGCACCAATGAAAGCATGAAAACCATACTGTTGTTCTAGGGAACGCTGTTGTTGTTTAATTTCAAATGCCTTGAGATATTCACCTTGTTCAAAATCACATTTATGTAATTTTGATAAAATTGAAATGTAAAGTTCTGGGTCATACTGGTGTTTGGTTTGGTCTTTGGCAGTTTCTAAGGTGTTAATTGCTGCTTCTGTTTCACCCAAAGCTAACTGTGCTTCCCCTAAGGTAAACAAATACCAACCCCGATGATAGGATTGTTCCCAGTCCAAATCAGCAATTATCTGTGCAGATGACGAATTTTCAGCCGCAGATACAGCATTATCTAAAATATTTAGTGCTTGTTGTGCTTTTTTCTTCGCTTCCGTTGTAGCAGATTTAGCCAAATCCACCGCAGCTAGCAAACTATAAGCCCTGGCTAACCTAAATTCATGGGGATAGGCTTGGTGTAATTCTAATGCTTGATGGGCAATAGGTTCTAATTCATCCCATTCTTGCAACTTTTGCAGTACACTTCCCAAAGCATTGATAAAATTGGCTACCAAATCTGAACGATTAGCTTGCTCAAATACACTGATACATTGACGAAAATAATCTCGCGCCTGTTTGGAAGCAGGTTGCTGTTCCATTCGATGTAAGACAGCACGGGTACGCCACCACAAACCCATACTATAGAGCAGACAGCCTTGTTTTTCTATCAATAGGGGAGTTTTTTCCCCTTGTCTTCTTGTCCCCTTGTCTTCCTTGTCTCCCTTGTCTTCCTCTCTCTCCCTCTCCCCTTCTCTGCATCTACTCTCTTCCTCAGCTTGCTGCAAAAGTACTAAACTGCGTTCATAATGTTGCCAAGACTGTTCTAAATTGCCAGTATCTCGACCTAAAACAAACTCCAAACCTGCTTCTAGCTCTGGTTGTAATGTCACACCGCGATATTGCAGCTCTAACCTTGCTGACTCCAACTCAATACGCTGTGGGGAACCAATTCCCAAATTTAAGGTGGTGTTATGTAAAAATCTTCCTGCACCAACATCTAATACCTTAGTGAATACTCTATCGGCAGTTTGTTGGATAACGTGAATTAAATCATCAGTATCTATGGCAAACTCAACAATTGTTGCCCAACTGTATAAATCATGAGCTAATTTAATTAGCTTTTGCAACACTGCATCTGTCATCCATAACACAACGGGAAAAGGAAAATGTTTGCGGAATTCTTCCCGTACTTGGTTCGCACGTTTCAACACAGAATCAATTTCTTGCAATGATTCCAACCCAGAAATCACCAACCCTTGGGGATGCTCATTACCCAGTTCCGCTCGAATATATCTGTACAGCTTAGTGACATATTGATCTAGTAATATCTCCCTAATTTCCACAGGACAAGATGATTGCAATTTTTCCGTCAATCGCCGTCGCAAATTGGCAGAATTGCAATGTGCCAAAATCAGGGAAAATTCTCCTGTAGAATTAGCTGTACTAGAACTTTGTTCAATCGCCCAGCATAATTCCTGCCACGAATTTTCGTTATAAGCTGGAATATCTTCAATTAGTTGTCGCCGATTCATAAGCAGTTAGGAGTTAGTAGGGGCGCAATGCTTGCGCCCTAGAGGAGTTGGGATTTGTCTCACGCAGAGGCGCAGAGGTAGGGTGGGCACTGCCCACCTTACGCTTGTTGAGAAGGTGTAAGATATGGGTGATTTACCTCACCCTCTTTCCCTCTCCTACCCTGCAAGTAGCCACTGGGTGTCTAAGTAAGCAGAGGGATGTCCCATAGGACAGGGTGAGGTTTAGGTGTACCGGATTCAAATGCAAATCGCTATATACTTCATACTTCATCCTTCATACTTCATCCTTAAAATGTCGTAAACTCAGGTGCTTCAGCCAAGAGGGGGTTAACATCAAACCAACACCCGTTGCCATCGCTATACTCATAAACAAAGCGACTGTGAACTAAGTTACGGTAGCCATCATCTCCCCGCACTTGTTTGTTTTTAGCAACTTGACGTAGCAATTCCCACTCATCATCTGTAATGGCTAACGTCATTTGATTGCAGCGAGATTTAATCACATTTTCCAATATATTTCTGGAAAGTGGTAAGCTTCGTTGCTTTTTAATCCAGTCGTAAAGTAACATTAGTAACTCGCGGACATGACCCCCACTAATCAAACATAACCGCTCTAAAGTTTCTGGACTGTCAAAAGCCTTTGTACTTAACTCCAAACGTTCTTCTGGGAGTAAATATGGGTAGGCTCGTACCATGACCATCTGTTTGAGTAGATACATTCCTTGTTGGTGTATGCTACCATCCCGTTGTTGGACAGGAACCATTGGTAGTACTTTGGGATTACTCATAAATCGCTGGGTCAATCTGGTGAAATCATTGGAAAATCTCAAGGATAGGGGCATAGTGTAAACCACATGACACTTGAGTTGACGTAACTGTTCTCCTCGTTCCACAAACACATATTCTGCTTGATTGTGTGTCAAAGATGTCTGAGAATTCTCCAACCGATCTAAATTATCAATAATTACTACCAGTCCTTTTTTGCCCCGTTGCTTAAGCTTCTTAATTCCTGGTTCTAGTAATTCTCCATTAATAGCGTCTAAAATCCCTGTGGTTCTTGGTTTCAAATGTTCCCTTAACTTATTGCGGAGTTGGGGACTATCTTTAGCTTTGGCAGTAATTTTACCAATGCCCAAGGCTACAACGGAAACTCCATCTTTTTTATCTGCCTTAATTTCCCCTAAACCAGGAATTGATGCTTCGGCGGATATTTCCAAGTCTGTTTGTAAAACTTTAGCAATCTCGTCAAGTAACTTTTTCAAACCCTGGGGTTCGCCCAGTTCCAGCTTTTCTAAAGTATCTAGACTTTCACTAACTCGATGTGCGATCGCTAGCATAACATCAGCGATGTCCACATCGCTCAATTCTAAGTCTTGGCTAGACTCAAAATAAACTACATGATACCCGTCGTCCTCTAATTCCGCCTTCAACCGCAACAATTCTGTAGATTTACCACAGCCAATATGTCCTGTAAACAGTTCGCATGTCGGTTCGTTGGGTGAAAAAAATGTAATATTTTCTTTTAATTCTTCAATAATCTTACCACCCCGTACCGAAGCAAAATCTATATAATATTGCCGGTCTACAGGATTGCTGATAACTATGGTCTTACTAGGGTTACAGGCTTTGTAAAACTTTTTCAAATCTAGTTCCATCCACTACCTCCCAACACGACTTCTAGTTATTATCTACACAATCACCCTTGTTTATTCCTAATTTGATCAAAATTTTTAATAACTGATAATTTGCACCATTTTCAATCAGAGCCAGAGGCTCTATATTCTAGTTACCAGGCTCAGCCTGGTAACTAGGTTTTGGAGGCTCTGCCTCCTGTTATCGGAGTTGGTGCAAGTTATTACAATTAAGGCACTTGCAAATATAAAAATATCCCAAAATCACTTGTGGTGCGGGCAACATAGTGCTATGGGATACCGCGTCCTTTTCAATCCCATGTTTTTAAACGTGGGTTCTTCTTCCTTCTTCCTTCTTCCTTCGTGAATATCAATTCAAGCTTGAAACAACGCCGTTAAAGCCACCGCCAAAGCATCCGCAGCATCATCTGGCTTGGGAATCTCTTCTAAATCTAACTCTCGCGCTACAGCTTCTTGAACTTCGTATTTTTCCGCATTCCCATACCCCGTTAAAGCCTGTTTAATTTGTGCGGGGGTAAACTCTACGTAGGGTAATTTGTGCTGTGCTAATACTAACATCAGTACCCCCCTAGCCTGGGCTACCAAAATGGTATTAGCCATGCGGTAAAAAAATAATTTCTCGATCGCCACCAAGTCTGGTTTAATTTCTGTCACCAAAGTATGCAAATCGTCATATAAAGTACATAAGCGCTGTCCCATTTCCTGTTTGGCTGGGGTACTTATGATACCAAAATCAACCATATTCACGGTTGTCTGATGTGTGGTTGAGCCATTGCTTTTACTGGTGATGGCTCCAAATCCCAAAATAGCTAGTCCTGGATCTAATCCTAAAATTAGCTTTTCCATGCAATTTTATGGTTCTCAACCTAGAAAAATTTTCAATACCTGGCAAATTGGCAACTTATACCTATATTTCTGAGTCTAATGTAGTTGAGAATATCTTAGTTCCTCAAGAAAAGGCAAAAAATCCATTAATGTTATCTATTACCTAAACAAACAAAGGTTAATGCGATCGCTTGTTCACTTGGGACAATAACCAGTAGCTTTTTTGACGTTATCATTAGATACTTAGATACATTCAACGATTGATGCCGAGCAAAAATTATCAGATTTGAACTACATCAAAACTTAACATTTTGAAAAACTGTTACAGAGAATAGGATATAGGGATTAGGACGTGGAATATGTATGAAGTAAGTACAATTGCATAAATTAAGGGTATGCCATATTCTACATTCATAAAAAGTTTATAACTACTTAATTTATTTACGAAGTCAGGAGGAAGAAGGAAGAAGGAAGAAGGTTTGAGGGGATAATTGGTGGGGGATTTAAACCCACCATCAATTGTAGACCAGCAAATTTTTAATCAAAGGTGGGGGAGTTAACATCTCGACTCCGCTAATCTCGACTTTGCGGTTCGGCTGAACGCTCACCGGAAGCCTCGATATTAAAGCAACAGGGAAGTCGAAGCTTTAAACCCAAAAGCTCGAAGGCCAGAAAGAGGAAAACCATGAGTGTTTAGAGTTGCTTTGTTTTACCTTCTTCCCTCGTCCTTCTGACTTCTGACTTTGAGCATAGCGAGTTAAAGAATGAAGATCGACTCAATGTCACACTTAAAACACTGTCTTGATTCAAGAATACTTGCATAAGAATACTATGGGTACATCAAATTATACAAAAAACAATGTTCAATAATTTCACAGGTATGCTTGTAGTTAAGTATTGGTTCAATTTGCTGTTAATTATTGTTGTGAGTAGTGCAGGGAAATAGGTATGTCAATTGCTTTAATCAGACAAACCCTGAAAGCTCTCCATAAGCATTCCCGCGATCGCAGTGGTCGCACATCTTATCGAGTCAATCAGTGGTTCAAATGGTTGTCTCCCGGTCTATCGGTAAAACGCTGGTTGTTAATTAGTGTGGGGGGTGTAATCTTAGCCGTTCTCGGATTAGCTATTTGGGTGAAGCTGACACCCATATTTTGGACGATTCAGTTGCTGAGGGGTTTGTTAGGATTTATCACCAATCTATTACCAAACTACATCAGTGGACCTTTGGTGATGATATGTGGTTTGTTATTACTACTATGGGGACAAACTCGCACAGTCGGTTCAATAACTAGAGTTATTCGACCGGAAGGGGATGAAGAAATAATTGATATGTTACTGGCCCATCGTCGGCTGTACCGGGGACCCAAAATTGTGGTCATTGGTGGGGGTACGGGTCTTTCCACTCTGTTGAGAGGTTTAAAAAACTACAGTGCTAATATTACCGCCATTGTCACCGTAGCTGATGATGGAGGCTCCTCAGGGCGATTGCGACGAGAAATTGGAGTTTTACCTCCTGGGGATATCCGCAACTGTCTGGCGGCAATGGCTGATGAGGAAAAGTTGTTAACAGAATTATTTCAATATCGCTTTAGTGCTGGGGATGGATTGACAGGTCACAGTTTTGGTAATTTATTTTTGACGGCAATGAGTGAAATTACTGGTGATCTGGAAAGAGCCGTTGCCGCTAGTTCCAAAGTTTTAGCCATTAGAGGGCAGGTCTTACCAGCTACCCTCAGTGATGTGAGCCTGTGGGCAGAGTTAGCAGATGGTCGCCGCATTGAGGGAGAATCCAGTATTACTGAAGCTGGAGGTAATATTGTCACCATTGGCTGTACCCCTGCCAATCCTCCAGCATTACCTGCTGCCATCAAAGCTCTCAAGGAAGCAGATTGCATTATTATGGGACCCGGGAGCCTGTATACTAGCGTAATTCCTAATTTATTAGTACCAGAAATTGCCGATGTTATCGCCGCTTCTGCTGCTCCCCGGATTTATGTTTGTAATATCATGACTCAGCCAGGGGAAACCCAAGGATATACCGTCAGCGACCATATCAAAGCCATTGACAAGGTTTGTGGTAGACCCTTATTTAATGCTGTATTACTACAAAAAAAACCACCCTCTGCCCGCGCCCATATCCGTTATGCCCAAGAAAACTCCCACCCCGTATTTTGCGATCGCTCAGAAATCAATAAACTGGGACGACGCACTGTCATTGCCAATATCATGCATGAAGATGAAACGGGTTGCGTGCGCCACGATCCTCAAAAATTAGCTCGGGTTTTACTCCGATGGTATAGTGGTGTATCGAAAAAAAATATGACGATCAAAAATCACTAGATGTGAGCGATCACCGACTTCTTTAAGAAGTCGGGGATTTGTAACTCCATAGATTACTTATTATTAATGAAAATTGTACTGATAAATGCAGAAGCAACCCATCAATTAGGGGTTTACTTAGGTAAATACCTTGATGCTATGAGTATTCTGTTGTTAGAAGGTGATTTGGGTGCTGGAAAAACCACCTTAGTACAAGGCATTGGTAAAGGTTTAGGTATCACCGAACCAATAGTAAGTCCTACCTTCACACTCATTAATGAGTATACGGAAGGACGCATTCCCCTTTATCACCTAGATTTATACCGCCTCGCCACCCCAGAAGTTGCAAACTTAAACTTAGAAACTTACTGGGAAGGAATTGAGGTGGAACCTGGAATTGTCGCTATAGAGTGGGCAGAGCGAATGCCCTACAAACCCCATAGCTATATTTGCCTGAACCTCACCCATACCGATGGGGGTTCCCGGCAGGTGGAAATTATGCCATTCAACTGTACATTACCCCAAGCAATTTTAGATTTTTACCGGGAGTAGGATCTATGACGTTGAAGAAAAATAGGGAGGTGAATTCTTTTGTTGCTTAATTATCAGTATCGGGCTTACCTAAGCATCAATCCAAAACTAGATTTAAATAATTGGTTGTGAGTCTGCCGATATTGGTACAACAAGAAACTAGCATAGAGAGAGTTTTAATTAGTGGGAAAATAATCGTAAATGTAGAAAGAACTTTTATCTTCCACTGCCCCGTTCATTAAATGTATCTATAAACATATCAATATCTCAAAAATTAGTGATGTTTTAGCGGTTTTCAAAGACTAGTTGCCGATGGAGCTGTATGAAGTGTTGACATCTACGTTTTTTCTTGTTATCACTACTATTACGTAAGTAATTTTGCAGATAATAGTGTTAAAAAGAAGTAGGAACTTCATAACTCCGGAATATCTTTAATATGCTGGGTGTGTTTTAATGGTTTTCCTCCAGTTTTCATATTGATAGCTCCGGTTTTATTCTCTACGTTTGACAAAAGAACAAATCCGGATTATTAAGCACGTTAAACCTATAGAAAAACAAATTAGATGACTAGTTACTAGTTTTGATGTAAGTTGTCTGATTTGTTCTTAAAGCTAGTATTCCCAGATGCGACCAATTATTTACATCTAAAAAGCACTAATTATCTAACATCAGATAAATTAATTCAAATCAAGCCTACTCAACAGTCATACTAATGTTTTATCCTTAATATTTAGTTATAAACTGCCTATACAAATGCTTAATTAAAAGGTTATGGGAAGTGATACCGTCTCTGTACAAAGATGCAATCTATTTTCTTTCGGTACACCCCACACCCCTGATCAGGTACACAAAAAAACCCCACCCCTTTCCCCTTTCCTTAATAAAGAAAGGGGTGGCTTTAGCCCGGGTGAGGTTAAGTTAAGTCTGTATTGCACAAAGGGTGAAAACTGCTATATTTCTGAACAACAGGATGGTTGAGCACAAATACAGTCAGAAGAATTAGGCAAGTACTGTAAGTATAAAATTTATACTTCGTCTATCGTATATTTCACTAACCTTATGTCAAGAAGAGACGCACTCCTCCACCGATGTGGTGGGGGCTTGAGGTGCCCACCAATCGGGAGCCATCAAATCGCAGATTTTGATGGGGGACTGTTGACCCTTGGGGCTTATCGCCCCGGACACGGGGCACCGGACAAATCCCGCTCCGCGTCCCCGTGTCCCCGCGTCCCCGCGTCATCCGGTTGACTACCCTACTTGGGTGGTGTATGGACTAGTTAACTGATTCAATTGCTGTACCAGCAAGCTGAGGAATAAACCCACATCAGTTACTACACCCATAGATTCTACGGAGCCGCGATCGCTTAATTTTGTAACCACGGCTGGATTAATATCGACACAAACCATTTTCACTCCAGCAGGAGTCATATTACCCACACCAATGGAGTGCAGCATTGATGAGAGCATTAAAATCATCTCCACTCCTTGCAGATGTTGGGCATATTCTGCTTGTGCTTTAATCAAATCCATTTGGGTGTCTGGTAGGGGACCATCATCCCGAATGGAACCAGCTAGAACAAAGGGGACGTTATTTTTCACACATTCGTACATTACCCCATTCTTGATTGCTCCGCCTTCCACGGCTTTGGCAATGCTACCGTAACGGCGGACTGTATTAATTACCTTCAAGTGGTGGCGGTGTCCGCCTCGTACAGCCACACCCCGCTTCATGTCCACGCCCAGGGAAGTACCCATGAGGGATTGTTCTATATCATGGACAGCGATCGCATTACCTCCCAGTAATGTCTGTATGTATCCTTCTCTGATTAATTGGGCTAAATGTTCGCCACCGCCGGTATGGATAACTACGGGACCGGCTGTGACAGCTACTTTACCACCAGCATCCCTAATTTTACGTAATTCCCAGGCGACTTGCTCAACTATTAATTCTACCCGGCGTTCGCTGGAAACCCCAGCGGACATGAAGCTAAATTCTTGAGCATTTCGCTGTTCTCTAGATTCTGGTTTGCGGATGGTACGTAGACCCTGTACATCTACTACTACCTTGTCTCCAATGGCTAAATCCCGCAGTAACTTACACTGAGCCACAAGACCATTGGGGGTTTCGGTAATTGCGATCGCTCCATCCATGCGTTGTTTTTCTACCCTCACCCATGTGCCATCAATCCGTACTTCCGTGGGATAAATAGTAGAAACATAGAAGTCATCGGGAGCAACCCCAGCCAGGGTTACAGGCTCCAATTTTGCATCCCGCTCATCTTTGGGTAGATCTACAGCACCCAACTCGATTAACTGGGAGATGATTTCTTCCATCACTTGATGGTCAGGGGCAGAAACTTTCACCTCTGCGGAGGAAGTACTTTGGCGTTGTTCTCCCAAATCAAAATTGAGGACTTGGAAACTACCGCCATTATCGACAATTAAATCTAGGGCACGGTTAATCAAACCTGCATCTAATAAGTGCCCTTTCATAGCAATTACCCGGCTTTCCACAAATACATTGGCGTGGAGTTCTTCCCGCACCGGCTCTGTGGTTCTCAGGGTGAGACATTTAGCAGCTCCACCAGCTTTGAGAAATTCTGTGAGGGGGGTTTCGATAACTTGAAAACCAACATCTGCCAGCTGTGTTTTCAACTTGTCAGATGCTTGATTCATAATCACAATGTGGTCTACATTCACCGCATTGCAAGCAAAGTTAACTGCATCCGGTTCTGAAACTACAATCCGCTTTTCTGGGGCGACTCGCATTTCAATTAAGCGGTTGGAGTAGGAGTCAAAAGCAGGTGGGTAATACAGTAAATAACCATTGGTGAGGGGACAAAAACAGGTATCTAAATGATAAAAGCGATCGTCAATCAATCGCAATGACAATACCTCAACATCTAACCATTTAGCTAAATAAGGATGGGAATCTAATTCTGAACGAAAACCATATCCAGCCCATAACCATCGTCCTTCCCGATCTAAAAGTGCGTCTCCTGCACCTTCAAAGGGTAATTCTTGGGGTAATACATGAACTGTGTAACCATTTTCTTCAAACCACTTTTGGAAGTAAGGTTCCTCTCCTTGTCGCTCCTTATGCAAAAAACGACTCAGTACTACGGTTTTACCCAATACCAAACCAGCATTAGCGGTAAACACCATATCGGGCCACCCTTTTTCTGGTGTAACTAAATCTACAATGGCATGTTCTTTGATAGTTTGGTGTAGTTTATGCCATTGATCCACAGCGCGATCGCGCGATGATTTGTGGATATTCCCTTCCATCCAGGGATTAATTACATAGTCCACATCGTAGTGGTCTGGGGCACACATTAAAAAGCGAATCCGGGAAGTCATAGGAATATTACAAGGGTGTTAATACTACAAGTGTTTATGATGTGGGGATAGTTGCCAGAATTATTACTGAGGAGAGATAGTCAAATATCTTACTCCTAAGTACAAAAGGCGATAGGAATGTTCCCTTCCTATTGTATTACTCCCATTCACCAACAAGTTGAACAGCAAGAAAACACAAAGAATGTAGTTATTACTTAAAAATGTAATTGTTACTTGTTCTCGAAAATTCACTAGTACAGCACAGCGTCAAGAAACCAACCATTTATCAAACATCAAAGCTAGAGAACAAAATACTTAAAACAAACTGGATACAAGCCGTGTGGATTTATCCGTGGAGAAAAACAAACATTTCTATGATTATCTCAATCCCCTGGCAAATGACATGAGGTCACGACTCGCGCCACCACATATCTTGCACTTTCTCAATAAGGGTAAGGTGGGCATAGGTGGATTACGAAAAATCAAGGGTTTCAGACTCTAATTTTCGAGGGTAATCTTATGGTGCAAGATGTGAACTACCCAGAGCGACTGTCGTCGTCGCCGGTTCTCTCGTCAATCCAAAATCTAAAATCCAAAATTGAATGACTTTTGACTTTTGACGCTCCGCTCAGCGGTACTAGTTCTAGGTAAAAATAATATTAATCCAAATTGCAACTACAAGCAGAACCGCTAATTGATAGTAAAGAGAACAGACGCGATCGAGTTTACGTAAAGCGGCCATCAAATAAGTGATGTCATGGCCATCAGTATTTACCACATTCCCAAATTTAACAGCAGCCCTAGCAGTAGACCTACCGATGAAGATAATGTATACAGACAGGACTAAAATGCCAACAACAAACTTCAGCATAGGTTCTAAGTCTAACTGTCTAGTACCCATAAATACTCCTAGGAATAATTGCCGTAAATCTACCTCTTTCGTTTGTATAAATAAAGCAATGATTCCAGATATTAAGGCGAATATACCCATTGCGGTCCAGAAATAAGCAACATGAGCCATTTTTGTCGCTAATTTCCACAATAGTTCATTCTGAAGAGAGTTAAATTCATACTCCTGTGATTTCAACTTAAAAATATTCATAAAAACCCTGATGGAAGTTATAGGACTACTCTGCATTGATTCAGAATTGTAAGAGTTGCAGATGATATAAAAATGTATTCCACAAATTGGGGTATATTGTATCCGTAAAGATACTGATAAATATGATAAAAACAATGCAAAAACTGTGAAATATCTTTCCCTATGCCTGCTGACTGGAAGAATGTCCCATTATTTTTACTTTTTGTGTCGATGGCAAAGCTTTAGGAGCTTTGTTGATTATGGGAGTTATTCATGGGAGTTATTTAAATTAAACACACAACGCATCTCTTGTGCTCGTTGCAGCATACCTAATCGGTTGAAGCCATCCATCGCCTTTTTCGCGTATTCCTGGCTTTTCTCCACATTACCTCTAGCTCTCTCTAAGTAAGCAAAACAGCGTTGATAATCAGAAGTGAGGCGTTTGTCTTTATTTCGTTCAGCTACGGCTAAACCCATATTCAATAGATTTTCAGCCTTGTCTAGTTCAACTTGCTTTATTGCAATATCAGCTAGCTTGTTTTGAGCATAGGTGGCTCTTCGCTGCCAACCAATTTCTTCTGCCTGTGCTTTTACTTGTTGATAAAGTGTTTTAGCTTGGTCATAATTACCTTCTAAATAGTGGATCTCTGCTCTGTAGAAAGCAATAGTACTTGAAAAACGGACGCGCTCCTTCTCCTCTAAATCAGCGTTTCTTAAAAGGTCTTCCTTGATGTTCAACCAGTTACGAGCATCTTCATATTGCCCTTGGCGAATGCGAAGTGCAGCCATACTTTTAGCTAAGTAATCTTGAACATAAAAATCGGCATACTCACGCCTACTCCAGGCTTCGTTAAAAATTTTCTCTGCTGCTTTTAGGTTCTGCTGTTGACCCATTAGAGTGAGCGTCCAACCTTTTCTTGAGATTGCGTAAAACCAAGTTGACCAATCACTTTGTCGATCTGATAACTGAATTAACCAGTCAAGCCAAAATATTCGTTCCGACCAAAATCCATAGATGTTAGTGTAGCGATTTACAGGTTTCCATAACTTTTTAACGTCTTCATAGCGATCTTGGTCAGCACACCAGTAAAGCACTGCCAAGAGGTTTCCCCACTCCCTTTCTAGGTAGTCGTATTTTATTTGCCAATCACCGGAATCTTCTCCTCCATATTTATGAGCAAAATCCAGATACCACTTAACCCAACGTTCTCGTGCTTCTTGCTCAAAATCTGGATAAGCTGCAAGTTCTGTTAGAGCATATTCACGGGTGAGAGAAAGCATCTCATATCGCTCTCGTTGCTGACGTACTAGGGAAAGTTGCAGGAGTCGAGCCAAACCTTTATTGACAGTAATGGGATCTGATTTAAAACCAGCAACTTCTGCTACAGCATCAAAAACTGGAGGATTCCGGAACATTGCCAGGGACATTAACAGCTTGTGGGCTGGTTGCCCTCGTAATGGTTTCACAGAACCATCAAAGCAAAAACGGGCTATATCATCAGGTAGTGGGTCTGACGGATTTAATATTGTTTTTAAGGAATAGTGACTAGCCAATTGACCAATCACATAAATTAAAGCTATTGGAATTCCCCCAATGTAGTTGTAAATTTTCCTTGAATCTTCTTGAGGGAGTGTTATTTGTTTTTCTTGAGCTTGTTGCTGAATTAGCTTGAGGCTATCCTCTTCTGGTAAACAATATAGACGTATCGGAGTATATATATTTACCTGCTCGCGGGTTGTGATTACTGCTTTAGCTGTTGGTGGCAACTCATGTAGAAAAGCAATAACCTCATATTTGTCTTCAATAGTTTCTAAATTGTCCACTATAAGCAGAGTATGCTGTCTATTAAGGCTTTTATATACCTGGTTAAATTGCTCATCTGGAGCTGATTGAGTAATAGATGGGTCATCTAAAGTGTGGGCGATTTCCCTGTAAATATCCTTCAAAGTTCCCTGTCTCCGAAGTCGTCGCACAATACCTGTTGGGAATAACCAACTTTCCTTGGCTGAGGTAAAGATAATCGCATCAAATCTTGGTACTTTGGCACTAAATTGACCGTGTCTGGCTTCCCAACACTGATAAGCAGCCTCCAATACCAGTGCTGTTTTACCGACTCCGCCAATACCATCAACAGTAATAAAAGGCAGACGGTAATCTAGGGAAATCTTTCTCAGTAGCTGGCTAAGTTCTTCCTTTCTACCAATAAATTCTTGGTAGGTTAGAGAAGGTAGATTACAGTAGGGACGCAATCGCAATGATTCTCTTCTTGGCAATAACTTGAGCCAACAATCGTCTTGCTGATGAAAATTTTGTTGTAGTTCTATGAGTTCTTGAAATTGGGAGAAAATAACCGTAGTCGGTATTGCCCTTCCACCCATATCTAGACTGCGATCCCGACTGAATCTGACAAGTCCGCAAATTTTACCAGTCCGTAAATTCATTAAAGGCGCACCGCTCATACCAGGACGAACTTGACCTGATTTGAATTTAATTAAAGGAGGATCGACACTAGAACCTTCACATTCAAAAGTTGCAGGCTCCCCATTAGAATAGTCATCAGTATAACCATAGCTGTATAATTCATCACCTGGTTCTATGGACTCACCAAGATAAACACATGGATGATGGGGAACTCGCTCACATAACTCCAGTAGTGCTAAGTCAAAGTGAGCATCCTGTGATACACTTCTTACTAAAGCTGTATGGTTTTGTTCCTGCCAGCATACGTTGATTTGCCTGCCGCCTGCATCTCTAATCACATGGGCACAAGTGACAATCAGCCTTGGAGCGACGAAAAAACCTGTTCCATGTCCTTCTTCTCCAACGACATTCAACCGCAAGGTACACTCTGATAACAGTTCAAACAACGGCTGATTCATCTTGCTTTGCCCTTAACTTTGAGAGTATTCTTGATTTAACCCAAATTAATGTGCTGCAATATCTTGTTTCTCCCATTCTAAAGTAAGTTCCAAGTTAGCTTTGCTTGACCCTTTTACTATAAGCGTTGTCAATTGCCCCGACTCCACTGCAAGTTCCAATGCTAACTTAACGGTGGCTTTAGTTGGTTGAATATGCTGTAATGGGACTGCAACGGCTGCTGCTATTCCCTCAATTGCATCACTCACATCTTCAAAAGATAAAATCTTACTCGCTACTTCCTCTTCACGACGCAGCAGCGTTGCTTCAATTTTTACATTTTTACCATTAGGAAGCTTTACTGTAACTATCTCTGTAAGCTCTAGATTGGGCTTCATTGCTATAGTATGTTTATAGTGTGTTTATTTTAAATTAACTTAATACTTGGTGATAAATATAACTGATTAGGCTTTTCTTAAGAACAGGACTTACGATATTGTCACAATCGGTGGTTGGTGCATGACCCTAGAAGTCTTATTGTTGCGTACAATATTTATCCAAGTGTCACACACCCTACGGTTATTAATGTGCCAGTTGCGTAAGTCCTAAAGAAGTTATAAGCATAAGTTTATTACTCTAAATAATTTATACTTGATATTCTAACCCTGTTTCAATTTGGGTGCTTTCAGAAGTCTGGGTTATAACAAAACCTTGGAAGGCTTGAGCGATGAGAATTTTAGCCATTAGTGTTATAGCAATTCACGAAAATATTGATACATATGTAGGGGCGCTGCGGCTTGCGCCCAAGTTCATGATTTGTATCACGAATAAAGTGAAACGGTATTAGGTATTCAATAATGAGTGGAGGCAATTACTTTTCAATTACCTCAAACAAGGCTTTTTCTGAGTTTTACCCAAACTGACGAGAAGCGGTTAAACGAAAAATGGTTTTATCTTGATTTTTGAAGCCATAGTGATGAAGCGACTGTAAAGTAGTGAGTATGAGTATGAGGATAAAGATAAGAATAATAACGTTATTCCTCACACCTTTATTTAGCACCAGATGTTTTTATTTCTACAAAAAATATGATTGACCACAGTATAAAAAGTACTAACACCATAGACAATGAACAAGAATCAGAGGGTTCAGAAGTCTATACAAAAGCACTTGAAGGATTAAACACTCTCTTTGAAAATTGTACTTTTCTTAATAAAACTCCAGAGATACAAAAAAAATATGTTGTTAATAAAATATATGATTTGACTAAAGATGAAAACTTATCCTTTGCTGGCTTACTATACCTTTTATTATCTAATCATGATATAAAAGACAATCAAAAAGCCTACAATATTGATGAAATTAACAATATTGAAAATCTTAATAAAATTGACAATATTGAAAAATTTGATAGTAATGAAACTAAAAAAATGATAAACATTTTAAAGGGTTTATCGAATAAATTATCTGATTTTTATTTAATCAATAAAAAATCTAAAAAAAACAAGAATACAGATGTTAGTTTCAGTAAAATTGACAAGAATTACGTAGATTATTCTGATTTAAATAGAGTAATAAATCTGGATGATACAACTGATGTAGAAGAAATAATTATGATGATTTTTGTAACTATGAGCGAAGAACAAGACATCCGTGCTCTAGTTATTGAATTGGTTTGTAGACTCTCGTTTCTAAAAAATATAAAACAGTGTAAATATTGGCATAATAAGCTTACTGACAAACCTTTAAAAACCAACGGAAAAAATGTTAATAAAAAATTAACATTAAAAATGTATGTTGCGTTTGAAACTTTCAAGATTTTTGTTCCCATTGCAAATAGGTTAGGGATATGGAGCATAAAATGGGAGTTGGAAGACCTTGCTTTTAAGCAATTACAGAGGGATATATATTCTCAAATTGCAACATTATTAAACCAAAAACGTGAGGAAAGAGAAGATGACATGAAATATTATGTCAGCAAGTTAGAAAAAATAATTCAAAATGATGAAAATATAAAAAATGAAAAATTATCAGTAAGTGGAAGACCTAAGAATATATACAGCACTTATGCAAAAATGAAGCAGCTTTATAGCTATGAAAACAACGTTTCAAATTGGAAAATATCCTTTCAAGATTTTAACATTTTCTTAAACCAAGAGCTATTAAAACAAGAGAACAATAATTTTCAAAGATTATTTGAAGGGGTTCATGATTTATTTGGTATTAGGATAATTTGTGACTCCGAAGAGACCTGCTATCAAATTTTAAGTATAATACGACGTAATTTTAAAAAAGAATCGACTTTATTGCGAAAATATGGTGAATTAGCAGATTACATAGTTGCTCCGAAATCTAATGGTTATCAATCAATCCATTTGGTAGTTCATGCACCAAAACAAGAAGATGAGCCAGCAGAAGTTAACAAAAAAATAGAGATACAAATAAGAACTGACAAAATGCACAAAGAAGCTGAGTATGGTATTGCTGCTCATTGGAAGTATAAAGAGCTAGGGTACTCACATAGTACTGACAAAGAAGACTATGTATTTAATATTTTGAAGGAGTTTATAGATAATAATGGCATTCATGCTGCAAAAGAGTTAATTGATTACTTAGAGAAGGAACAAGTCGAGTTTGGTTCCAAAATTTATATATTTACCCCAGAGAAAAATATTATTTCATTAAAAAAAGATTCTACACCTGTAGATTTTGCTTATCGTGTTCATACAGATATAGGAAACCAATGTGTAGGAGCGCGGGTAAATGAGCGCATTGTACCTTTATCAACCCCACTACAAAATGGGGATATTGTAGAAATTATCACTCAAAAAAACAGTCATCCCAGTTTGGATTGGTTGAACTTTGTCAGAACGAGTCTGGCGAAAAATCGTATTAAGCACTGGTATAAGCGTTCGCACAAGGAAGACAATATTTCCTCTGGTAGAGAATTGTTTGTGAAAGAATTAGATAAAACTAAAGGAATTGACAAAAAATATATTGATTATTTAATGAATTCAAAATTATTGCAGGATGTTGCCAACGATTTTAATCCCAATAAATCTAATTCCAATAAATCTAATTCTAATAATGAGTGGAGTGCCGATGATTTATTTGCTGGAATAGGTTTTGGAAATATTTCTGTGTCTCAAGCTGTAAATTCATTGAAAGATAGACTAAAGGAGAAAGGGGAAGAATTTATTACAAAAACTTTGGCTAATGAGAAGCAAGATTTCGATTTAAATTTGGAAGTTACTCTAGGAAAAGTAGTAAAGAAATTGAATTATCGAACGGCTGATGATTTACTTATTGCTTTAGGCAGCAGAGGAATTGTTGATTTAGGTAACAGAATAGATTTAAATAAAATACTGAAAATCTGGCGAGAGGTTCAACAAGACAAGACTTCAAAGGAAGATGTCCCTACAGATAAGTCTAAAAGTTCTGCTCCAGAGAATGCTATAAAAGGAATTGAAGGTATAAAATATGACATTGCAGGTTGTTGTCAGCCGATACCTGGAGAGAAGATAGTTGGCATTATTAAGAAGCAAGGTCAAGGCATCTCCATACATCATGAGAAATGTAAGAATGTCCAAAATTTATTATCAAGTAATCGATGCTTAAAAAACCTTGATTGGAATGTAGTTACAGATGAGGAGAAGAAGAAGACATATCCAGTGAGCCTTCAAATTATAACGATTAATCGTATAGGAATGATGAGAGATATTACTTCCGATTTAGCAGAACAAAGCATTAATATTAGTGAGTTAGAGGTTAAAACTTACAAAGCGGATAATATTGCTGTAATTAATTTATCTATTGATGTTACTGATATTCAACAATTTGAGAACTGTAAAGAATCTATGAAAAAGATTAAAGATTTAAAACAAGTGCGTCGCATCAGTGAAATAAAAGAAGATGGTGAGTAGGAGACCGAAAGTAGATAATTCACCTTGAGATGCTAATTAGGGTCTGCTGAATAACTGTAAAACTCTGATAAATCAAAGTGTTTCGGCTGTTATTGAGCTAAAAAGTACAACAGAATAGGAGGGTGATACCCCTAATTCGCCATTGGTATCCTTGGAGAAGTCGGGGATCTTGTTGCTCACAAACCATGTAGGTATGACAAACAATATTCCTAAAAAACTTGATAAACTACTCACCATCATCAACAACTTGAATTTCATGTAATTGGGTAATTACAACATCTGCACCTGCCACATTTTCTGGTTTACCCACCCAAGTGATACCAATACAACCAGCAGCTTGGGCATTGTTTGCCATTTGCATATCAGCTACAGAATCTCCCACCATCAAAGTTGTTTTAGGTTCCACACCCAAAATTTGACAAGCTTGCCAAAATATGCATGGGTCTGGTTTACTAGGTCCGTCATCGACTCCCATCTGGAGTTGTAGATAATCGCCCAATTGGTGAGCGGCAACAAAATTTTCTACTTCTTGGGTGGTGGCGGCGGAAAGAATCCCTAATTTGAGTCCGGCGTTGGAGAGATTTTGCAGGATTTGCAAGCCACCATCAAATAAAGGTGCGGGGGTTTGACCTAGATAGATGTCTGCTTCATCCAAGGCTTGGCGAGCAATATTGAGGGATTCAATCCATCCCCTACCAGTTTCAGCTATGTAGGCAGCAGTGGCGGCTTCTGTTTCTCGGCGACTGGCTACGGACATTAACCCGGCAGGATCGAGGGAGTTATTATTTACGCCAAATGCCATTAATAAAGGTTCTCCCACTCCAGGTATTTGGGCATCAATGATTCTCGCTGTTTTTTGTGCCAGGGAACGCAAATATATTTCCGAGTCTTCTAGGGTGCCATTTTTGTCAAATAAGACTGCTTTGATATTGGGAAAGGAAACGTTACCACATTTTATTGTTGCCATGTTTGGAAGAGGAGTGATGGTTGATGGTTGTTAGTTGTTAGTTGTTAGTTGTTAGTTGTTAGTTGTTAGTTGGTGGTTGACAGTTGACAGTTGACGGTTTAGTTCTTTCTCCCATCACCTCATCTCCCCATCTCATCATCACCTCATCACCTCATCTCCCCTCACTACTTCCCTCTTTATTTTCTAGGGTAGTTTACCAGTAAAAGCGAGTTCTGCTGGTCCAGTCATGTAAACTCGTCCGTCTGTCTGTGACCATTCAATATATAAATTACCACCAGGAAGCTCTACCGTTGCGGCGCGATCGCATTTATCATTGAGTACAGCGGCTACTAGGGAAGCACAAGCACCAGTACCGCAGGCCAAGGTTATACCCGCACCCCTTTCCCATACTCGCATTTTTAAGTAATCTCTACTAACAACTTGAATAAATTCGGTGTTTATTCTTTGGGGAAAGGCAAGGTGATGTTCAAATTTAGGTCCAATGGATTCTAAGGGAATTGCCTCCACATCATCCACAAAGGTAATACAGTGGGGATTGCCCATGCTAATACAGGTTACATCCCAAGATTTACCTTCTACCACCAACGGCTGATTAATTACCTTCTCCTCAGCAGCAGCTAAAGTTGTGGGAATCTCTCCTGCGAGTAATTTGGGTAAACCCATATCGACTTTAACTTGACCATCAGCCATGAGTTGTGGTGTCATTACCCCACCTAAAGTATGGATGCGATATTGGTCACTATTGCGAGATTTACCCTCTAAATCAGCAATAAATCTTGCCAAACAGCGAATCCCATTCCCACACATTTCTGGTTCCGAACCATCGGAATTAAAAATACGCATGGTGTAATCACTGCCATTTTCTCCTGGTAAGGCAAAAATTACACCATCAGCACCAATACCAAAGTGGCGATCGCACAACTGAATAGCTTGGGCTGGAGTAATTGCAGGAGTTGAGCTAGAGCGATTATCAATCAGGATAAAATCATTACCCAGACCGTGATACTTAGTAAATTCGATTGCCATTTTCCCAAGGATGAATTATCAAGGATTAGGAGTTATCAGTTAACAGTTAACAGTGAACAGTTAGCAATAGACCTGTGTCGAAAATTGATAACTGTTAGCGCGACTCCTGGTACAGGAGGCTAATTGATGACTGATAATTGAATAGCTGATACTTACATACTATTATCACAAATGCCTACTATTGAATTTGATACCGCACTACCCAGCATTCGCCAAGTACAAAATCTGATTAAAGATAAAAATGCTGTGGAAATGAAACTACTTACAGGGGATATTCTCACAGGAACCATTGTTTGGCAAGATCCCCAATGTATTTTATTAACACAGGAAAATGGTCAAAAAACTACCATTTGGAAACAAGCGATCGCTTATATGAAATCATTAGGCTAGGGAGTTGAGGGTTGGTGGTTGTTGGTTGTTGGTTGTTGGTTGTTGGTTGGTGTTTGACCTCCTGCCTCCTTCAAAGTTGGGATTACTGAAGAAGATAAATTTAATCCTCGCTCCTTCCCTCCATCAACTATCAACTAACGACTAACAACTATCAACCATTTTCAAGTTAGCCCCTTATGAACGTTTGTACACAACCTGCCCATGAAAATAATCCCTTCACTCTGGGCGGGGAAACCCCGCCCCTACTCCTTCACTCCTTCACTCCTTCACTCCTTCACTCCTTCACTCCTTCCCTCCATCACGGGGATAGATAACTGGAGTTGGGAAATTGCCATTGATTTTTCCAATTGACTGAGGGGTAGCATCAGTAATCAAATATCTACTTATTTCTGACTAAACTTACTCCTGTGAAGTAGATTTTTCGTTTAAATGAGTAGGTTTTTCTGGAAACATGAGGGATTAGATTTGGTGTATAATAAGCTCGTTAAAAAGTTCTCTACCCATGCTACTAGGATTTAAGACAGAATTAAAACTTAATCATCAGCAAAGAGAATTATTAGCTAAACATGCTGGGACAGCTAGACATGCTTACAATTGGGGATTGTCTTTATGCAAGCAAATCTTATCACATAATCAAACTTTTCCAGATAATAAAATTAAATTTCCTACAGCTATTGAGTTACATAAATGGCTTAATAGATTAGTGAAACCATCAAATCAATGGTATTATGATGTTTCCAAATGTGCGCCACAACAAGCACTACGTAATCTCAGAAATGCTTTTAGCGATTTCTTCTCGAAAAAGCTAATCAATGGTAAACCAGTAGGATTCCCCAGATTTAAAAAGAAATATTATCATGATAGTTTCTACCTAGATGGAAGATTTCAAGTAGATAATTTCAAAATTAAAGTACCTGTCATTGGTGAGTTAAAAACTTATGAGCGTTTACCACAAGGAATAACAGTCAAAAATGTCACTATAATTCGTCAAGCTGACAGATGGTTTATCTCTTTCAAAATAGACACAGAAGTAAAAATTACACCGAAAGTAACAGAAGTTGTCGGGGTTGATTTAGGAGTAAAATTTTTAGCCACTCTATCAACAGGTGAAGTTTTTGGTGGGAGCAAATCTTACCGTAAATTTGAATCCTTGCTGTCTAGGATGCAAAGATTGAGTCGTCATAAAATTAAAGGCTCTAAGAATTGGAGAAAAGCTCAATGTCAAATAGCTAGATTACATCAAAAAATAGCTAATATTCGTCGTGACACATTGCACAAACTAACGACTTACCTAGCCAAGAACCACGGCAAGGTAGTAATAGAGGATTTAAATGTGTCAGGAATGTTAGCTAATCGTAAACTAGCTAAATCTATTTCTGACATGGGTTTTTATGAATTCAGAAGACAGCTTGAATATAAGTCCAAGCTGTATGGTTGTGAATTGGTAGTTGTTGACAGGTGGTTTCCATCTTCAAAAACTTGCTCCAATTGTGGGCATAAAAAAGAGTCTTTGTTTTTAGAAGAACGAGTTTTTAATTGTGAAAACTGCGGTTTCCAAATAGATAGAGACTTGAATGCCAGTATTAATTTAGCAATGGCGGTGAGTTCCACCGTGACAGCCTGTGGAGTAGATAACGCCGACGTTGCTACTGTGAAACAGGAAGTTAACGCCTTTTCTGCCAATGAGTAGATTTAGGTAAGTTTAACAGAACGGAAGATAAGCTTCCACATAATAATAATTGGTCATTGACTTGTAACTTTGTATGACCATCTGGTAGGCGGATAAATTTACCACTGCGACGGATAGCTTGTACCCTCACCCCATACTCTTGCACAAGATTTAAATCTGCTAAGGTCTTACCTAGCACTGCACAATCATCATTAATAGTCAACCATTGACAAGCACTATTTTCCGCAGGCATTGCCACTTGTCCTTGGGCAAATTCTCCTAAAGCTACTAATTCTTTATCTGAGCCTACCACTAATAAGCGATCGCCTGGTGCCAATTTTGTCTGAGCTTGGGGATAATCTATTTCTTCCCCGTCAGCACGGCGGATTGCCATCAAACTTACCCCAGTCAAATAGCGCATATCCACCTGTTCTAAGGTCATACCAATTAAGGGAGAGTCTTCCGGTAGGGGATACCAACGCCTGTTCATTCCTTGAGTTGCTTGTCGCAGTATCCTGGATACTTGGGATGGGGATTCTTCTGGTCTTAAATCTAAATAATGCCGGTTGCGGATTTGTTGCATTTCCTGCTGGACTACAACGGGGGAAAATCCCACATCTGTGAGGATATAGGTTGCCATTTCTAAACTGGCTTCAAATTCCGGTTGTACTACTTCCCTTGCCCCTAATTGATACAGAACTTCAATATTTTTATTGTGGTTTGCACGGACAACTATATCTATCTCCGGAGATAATTCTAAAGCTCGTTTGAGGGTCAGACGGATACTCATGGGATCGGGAAGAGCGATCGCCATTCCTTTGGCATGGGTGACTGCGGCGGTTTCTAGCACATGAAAGCTGACACAGTTACCGTATACATAGGGAACTCCCGCTTCTCTCAACTGCTGAATTCTACTTTCTGATTGGTCAATCACCACCACTGGTAAGTTGTGCTGTTGTAACAATTTTACTAAGTTTCTACCTACTCTGCCATAGCCACAAACTACCACATGGTCTTTCCACGGCAAGTCCTCTGATGTATCTAGGGGTCTGCCCTCCCCACTGATATAAGGTTTGAGCCAAGGTATGGATTCGGCAAAGTTAAATAAGAAAGGCACTAATTGCCACACAAAGGGAGTGATAACTAATGTTACCGCTGTTGTGCCTAAGATAAGTAAATATACTCGCTGAGAGACTAAGCCTAAGGCTCGTCCTTCACTGGCTAATACAAAGGAAAATTCCCCAATCTGTGCCAGTCCTAACCCAGCAATTAATGCAGTTTTCCAGGGATAGCGAAATAGCTTTACCAAAGGGGTAATAATCAAAAATTTACCCACAAATACCAAAGCCACTAACCCCAAAATTAATTCTAGGTTGTGCCAGAGAAACACTGGGTCAATTAACATCCCAATGGTGGCAAAAAATAAACTGGCAAAGATATCTCGTAGTGGCTCCACATAGGTCAAAGTTTGATCGGCGTATTCCACCTCAGAAATCATCAAACCAGCGACGAAAGCTCCCATTTCAATGGATAAACCCAAATATTCCGTGAGTAAGGCAATCCCCAGACACAATGCTACCACCCCTAATAAAAATAGTTCTCGGCTTTCTGTACCAGCCAATAACCTTAATAACGGGGGAATCAGCCATATTCCTGCTACCACCGCACCAGTTGCAAATAAACCAATGCGTACTAGTGCTAGTAACACAGCTATACCAATGGATTCAGCAGGTTTATCCAAAGCCGGTAACACCGCCAACATCAACCCCAGTGCCAAATCCTGTACTACCAAAATTCCCAGCAATACTTGCCCGTGGGGTGTTTCTGTTTCATTGCCCTCCATTAAGCATTTGAGGACAACCGCTGTGGATGATAACGATAGAATTGCCCCTAAAAATACTCCTTGTGCTGGAGAACTGACCCAACCCACACCCAATGAAACTAAAGCAGTTACCAAGATTGTGAGAACAATTTGCAGCCCCCCACCACCCAAACTAATTTTTTGGACTTTTTTCAGTTCCGCAAAGGAAAATTCTACTCCCAAAGCGAACAGCAAAAAAGCAACTCCAAATTGTGCTAAAGTCTCTACTTGTATTAGTTCCTTGATTAACCCTAGTCCGGCTGGTCCCACAACCATACCGCCGATGAGATATCCTAAAATTACCGGCTGTCGTAGTAGTGCCGCAAAAAGTCCACCACCAGCAGCCACAGCCAGCACTAAAACTAAATCAATAATTAATCTCAGATCTTCTTGCACCAGCTTTTCTTATCATCAATTGTTAAGACCTATTAACTTAAGAATACAAAGTTTTTTATCAATCCGGGATAAATAGTACAAGAATCAGCTATTTAATTTATCCTCGCCTGAAAAAACTTGGCTATCGTGTAAATTTAGAACCTCAGCCCATAACCTCTATCAAAACATAATGGGAGGGTGAGAACCCTTGGGTTTTTAACCAGGGGATGAAACCCGACTCAAAGGGATTTATCCCTTTGTTTGTCTTAAATATATTAAGACTACAAAATATGATATTATCTTGTAGGAGGTGATAAACAGTGTTAACTTTAACTTACGAATACAAAGCCAATCCTACACCAGAGCAAATTAAATTAATCGAACATACATTAGATATATGCCGCAAAGTTTGGAATTTTGCTTTGCGTGAACGAAAGGATTGGATTAATTCTCGTAAGTCACCTGTTAACGCTTGTTCAATAGCTTCCGAGTACATCATGAGTGCAGACGCACCTTACCCAAACTACAACAGGCAAGCTAAATCTCTCACCCAAGCCAAAAAACATGATCCAGAACTCCAAAGTGTTAATGCTCAAGTACTACAACAAGTATTAAGGAAACTGGAGACGGCATTTATTGACATGAAGCGTAAAGGAATGGGATTCCCTCGTTTCAAAAATTGGTACAGAATGCGTTCTTATGTTTATCCTCAACTTGGCAGAGGAGAGCTATTGAAGGGCAATCAAATTAAGTTACCTCAAATTGGACCGATGGAGTATGTAAAGTCCCGGGAAATACCTGATGGTTTTGTCATCAAACAGGTTCGTGTTGGGGAGCAAAGCATCTGGGTATTTTTTGATGTTCACCATCGAATGTAATGCCAATGTTCCTGACATTGTTCCTAGTGGCCATCCTGTGGGATTGGATTTGGGGTTGGACAAATTTGTTGCAACTTCTGAAGGTGTCTTAATTGAACGTCCCAGATTTCTGAAAACCCTACATAGCAAGCTGAAATTGGCGAGCGACCCCGCGTCGGCGTAAGACGCAAGGGAACGCGCGAGCTGCTGCAACGTAGGTTAAAGAAAAAACACAAGGGGTCAAAAAATAGGCACAAATTAAATCGAAAGATTGCCAGGTTGCATCAACGCATTTGTGATAGTCGCAAAGACTGGCATTTTAAGTTAGCTCATAAGCTTTGCGATGAAGCAGGAATGATTTTTGTTGAGGATATTGATTTTCGTGTGTGGGCTAGAGGGATGTTTTGTAAGCACACCCTTGATGCTGGATTTGGGCAATTTGTTTCAATCTTGCAATGGGTATGTTGTCAGAGGGGTGTATACTTTGGCAAAGTAAACAAGGATTACACATCTCAAGTTTGCCCCCAATGTGATACTCACACTGGAAAAAAAGACTTAAAAGACAGGATTCATGTTTGCCAATCATGCGGCTACACAACTCATAGAGATGTCGCAGCAGCACAAGTGGTTCGCAATCGGGGGATCAATGCGCTGGGACGCAGCGTGGAGCAAATTGCCTGTGGAGACGTTCTGACGGGGACTGGTAACAGTCTAGTTAAGAGTCTAAGAAACAGGAAAAAAGGTGAAGAGGCACGGATTTATCCTGCCTGGTAATATCCTTTGAGAATCACTGTGGCTTTAGCCCGGTGAGTACGTCAAAACTAATAACCATTAGATGACCAATGGGGAGGATCGGTAGCTAACTTGCGGACTCCATAGGATCTACCTACATTCCACAATTGCCGATTAAATGCTCCCACTTCAGGACCACCAATGGTAATCATTCTACCCCTAGCATCTTTGACTTGAATTGTCCCTTCCCAGGTAATAATCCAATCAACTGCTCTCCCTAAAATATGATTAGAACGCAATGATACAGGATTACCACCCAACTCATAAGCATCTACCATATCTTGAGCAGCTCGCAGGGAACCTGCATTGGTATAATGCACCCAGTCAATATCTACTCCTCCCAGACGCGGTACGCGCCAAGGAAAAATTTGTCTGCGGTCTATTCTGGCTGCATAATGCATTAAGTAAGCTCGTTGCCGGGGACGGAGAGTAGCAGTCACAGTAACTTTACAACCTGCATCCAGTAATGCCTTTTCAAAAGCTTGTACCCGCCACCGGAATGAAGGAGTTAAGGAAGAAATAGAGCTGCTAGTGGGGAACCGTTTATACCAATGTTCTCCACTGAGGCGAAATCTCAGTTTTTTAGCATAGTCGTTAAAGATATCCAATGCGGGAGCAAAATCTGACCCTAATTTATTCTTAGTAGCACTGCTCAAAGCATTTTCTAGTTCTTCACGCAGACGCACATCTCGCTTTTTATAAGCCTCTGCTAAACCTTTGCTACTTCTTGGACCAAAGTCCCCATCTACGGTGAGGGGAGGGGGTAATTGTGCCACCTGATTTAAACTGCGTTGGATATCTTTAATTTCTGTTTCACCAAATCTGAGATAACTGAGTAAATTCTTACCATTAAGATTAGGAAGTAAAAATAGTAACCCTTGTTTCAGGGCTACACCATAGGTATTATTACCAACTACACCATCCGCACCCAGATTATTTTTCTGTTGGTAGGTGCGGGTGGCGCGATCTGTATTTGGACCAAAGTCCCCATCGGGAATCCCCACAGGGAACTTTTGATCTCGTAAAAATCTTTGCCAAGCCAATACAAAAGGGTTATTAGATCCTCTTCTGATTAATGGTAATCTTAAAGCACTAACATTGAAAGCCATGATGCATTCCCCACACTTATTTTGTTCGCGAAAAATTAGCTTTTATTCCGCATTAACCAATTAATTTTGTCCAAGTCATAGTGCCAACAATACCATCAGCAACTAAACTATTTTGTTGTTGAAATCTTTTGACTAAGCCTTCTGTTTGTGGCCCATACATACCATCATTTTCAGCACCCAAACGATGTTGAATATATCTAACTGCTACTCCTCCAGCATGATTTCTGCGGAGAACTCTTTTAGACAAAACTTGATTAATTGCTTTCCAAGTAGTATTTCCAGCAATGCCAGTTTGTTGAATTGTGGTGATTCTTTGGAAGTTTTCTACAGCTGTTTTGGTTTGTAGTCCAATAAATCCATCTTCTACTAGCGATCGCCCATTTTGACCAGGAATCTTTAGCCTATTTAAAGCTTTTTGTAATCGCAGTACAGCAGTATTAGGATTATCTTCTTCATCAGGGATATGAATCACAGGTTCATCTTCACCAGGTAGTTCACCAACTAATCCTTTGACAATTGCATTTGCCATCGCTTCTGGATCATAAAGCTTCATATCTTTACGAGCATCACAAAAGCAACATTCTACCAGGATGGCAGGCATATTTGTATTTTTGAGAACATACAGGTGAGAACCATTTTTCAAACCGCGCCGAAAAAAACCTAACTTGGTGATTTCATCCAGAACTGGCTGACCAGATTTTTTGCCATTATCACTGATGGCAAAGACTTCTGTACCATTTGCCAAACCATTAAAAGCATTAAAATGAATAGAGACAAATAAATCAACTCTATTGGCATTAGCAATATTACATCTAGTAGCAAGGGAGTCAGTAAGTGACCGAGACCTTTGTGGTTTACAGTCTATAACTTGGTGTTTTAAAGCCTTGAGCTTGGCTATAACCCTATTACCTACATCTAATGTTAAATTGTCTTCCAATTGTATGCCTTGTGCTCCAATATCTGGGAAAGAATTATGTCCAATATCAATGCCAAATTTCATGTTTGCTCCTCAATTGATGCCGTTTAATGTACAAGATAATAACTACGTCTAGTAGGATAATTTTGGTTAATATCTGAATGTATCACTTTGTTAGAAAGACATTCTCCATTCCATTAATTCTCAATACATGATAATTAATTGTTGGGCATTGCTGAATCCAGATATAAATTTATCTCACGCATTAGATGCACGGAGTGCAGCTTCCCGGAGGGTAGGCGCAAAGGCGCAAAGAATTGTTGTCTAATCTGATCGAAAAATGTAAAGTCATACTTCAATTCAGTAATGTCAATTGTTGGATATCTAAATATACATATACGACTTTTTTTGTATAAGGTCTTGCAAAATATATATCTAGTACAGTAAGTACGGAAATAAACAGACCATTTAGAAAAGGTAAAACCTAGACAACACAGTAATTTTGAGTTTAGACAAGCAAATGTACCTATCGCCATAAATAACTGCAATATAACCAACTGGTGACATCCTTTATAAAATAAGAGGAAAGAAATATTTTTTAGCATAAGCGCATGAAACGCATCGTCTTAATTGCTGGGTTTGAATCCTTCAACGCTGATTTATACAGGAAAGCTGCTTTCTTGGCAACCTCCCGCTGTCAAAATTTAGACGTGCGGGTATTTAGTGATCGCGATATTACCAGTAAACCTACTGAGGTGGCAGCCGCACTAGATGGTGCTGATGTGTTTTTTGCTAGCTTATTGTTTGATTATGACCAAGTTGTATGGTTGGGCGATCGCATTTCTCAAATCCCCATCCGTCTTGTGTTTGAGTCAGCTTTGGAATTGATGGCTTTGACTAAGTTGGGCGCTTTTAGTATCGGTGAAAAGCCCAAGGGAATGCCAAAACCAGTTAAATTTATACTGGATAAATTCAGTAATGGGAGGGAGGAAGATAAGCTTGCTGGTTATATTAGCTTTTTAAAGGTTGGACCAAAATTATTAAAATTTATACCCATTGGTAAGGTTCAGGACTTACGTAACTGGTTAATTATTTATGGCTATTGGAATGCTGGGGGTGCTGATAATGTCGCTGCCCTATTTTGGATACTAGGGGAGAAATATTTAGGGTTAAAAGTTGCTGACATTCCCCCAGTGGTAGAAACCCCGAATATGGGATTACTGCATCCCGATTATCAAGGGTATTTTGCATCACCACGGGAGTACTTGGAATGGTATCAGCAAAGGATAAATCCAAAAAATTCTCCCCATCTCCCAATCTCTCCATCTCCCCATCCCCCCATCTCCCCATCCCCCCATCTCCCCATCTCCCCATCCCCCCATCTCCCCATCTCCCCATCCCCCCATCTCCCCATCTCCTCATCTCCCCATCTCCCCATAGTGGGTATTCTGCTATATCGCAAACACGTAATTACCAAACAGCCATACATCAATCAATTGATTCGTCACTTTGAGCAAGGGGGTTTAATTCCCCTACCCATATTTATCAATGGTGTGGAAGGACACGTTGCCGTGCGGGATTGGATGACCACTGAATATGAAAACCAGCAACGTCAAGGTGGGAATGTAGAACTTGCTTCTTTGTCCCCAGATGCGGTACAAGTAGATGCGATCGTTTCTACCATTGGTTTCCCCCTGGTAGGTGGTCCTGCGGGTTCAATGGAAGCGGGGAGACAGGTAGAAGTAGCCAAACGCATCTTGACGGCTAAGAATGTGCCTTATATCGTCGCTGCACCGTTGTTAATTCAAGATATTCACTCTTGGACGCGCCAGGGGATTGGGGGTTTACAGAGTGTGGTTTTATATGCTTTACCAGAGTTGGATGGGGCGATTGATACGGTTCCTCTTGGTGGTTTGGTAGGGGAAGATATTTATTTAGTTCCGGAAAGGGTACAAAGGTTAATTGGTAGGGTGCAAAGCTGGATTAATTTACGGCGTAAACCTGCTTCTGAAAGAAAGATTGCGGTGATTTTATATGGTTTTCCCCCCGGATATGGTGCGGTGGGTACGGCGGCGTTGTTGAATGTTCCTCGTAGTTTGATCAAGTTTTTGAGGGCGTTGCAGGAGCAGGGTTATAACGTTGGGGAGTTACCAGAGGATGGGGAAGAGTTGGTTCGCTGGGTGAAGGAAGCGGATGAGGATGTCTCACGCAGAGACGCAGAGACGCAGAGAGAGGAAACTCTTTGCGCCTTTGCGTCTTTGCGTGAGGAAAATTCTTTGACTACTGTGAATGTGCGTCAACTCGAGAAGTGGTTGGGATATTTGGGTACTTCCCGAATTGAGAAGCAATGGAAATCCCTCACAGGTAGTGGGATTAAGACTTTTGGGGATGAGTTGCAAATTGGTGGTGTGGAGTTAGGGAATGTTTGGATTGGGGTCCAGCCTCCTTTGGGTATACAAGGTGACCCGATGCGGTTGATGTTTGAACGGGATATGACTCCCCATCCCCAATATGCTGCTTTTTATAAGTGGTTGCAGAATGAGTTTGAGGCTGATGCTGTGGTGCATTTTGGGATGCATGGGACGGTGGAATGGTTGCCGGGTTCGCCTTTGGGTAACACTGGTTATTCTTGGTCGGATATTTTACTGGGAGATTTGCCGAATCTGTATATATATGCAGCAAATAATCCTTCGGAGTCAATTTTGGCGAAGCGTCGCGGTTATGGGGTGTTGATTTCTCACAATGTACCTCCCTATGGACGTGCGGGGTTGTATAAGGAGTTGGTGGCTCTGCGGGATTTGATTGCTGAGTATCGGCAGGATAGGGAGAAGAATTATTTGTTGAAGGAGGGGATTTGCAAGAAGATTGTGGATACTGGTTTGGATGCTGATTGTCCGTTTGAGGAGGCGAGACGGTTAGGCATTGCTTTTAGTCCGGAGAATGTCCGGATGTTTAGTAATCATGCTTTTGATGATTATTTGGTGGGGTTGTATGAGTATTTGCAGGTGTTGGAGAATCGCCTGTTTTCTTCGGGGTTGCATATTTTGGGGGAAGCACCAGATGAGGAGGAGATGAGGGGGTATTTACGGGCTTATTTTGGGGAAGAGGAGGAGATTGAACCGCAAAGGCGCGTTAGACACGAAGTGGCTTCCCGTAGGGTAGGGCGCGAAGAGGAGGAGGAAGAGAGAGAGAGGGAGGAGGGGATAATTAGGGGTTTGTTGATGCGGAGTGTGGATGAGTTGACAAATTTGTTGCGGGGTTTGAATGGGGAATATATTCCGCCTGCGCCTGGTGGTGATTTGTTACGGGATGGTGCGGGGGTTTTACCTACGGGAAGGAATATTCATGCTTTAGATCCCTATAGAATGCCTTCTCCGGCGGCTTATGAGCGGGGAAGGGAGATTGGCAGGAAGATTATTCAGCAGCATCTAGAGGAACATGGGAAGTATCCGGAAACGGTGGCGGTGTTGTTATGGGGTTTGGATGCAATTAAGACTAAGGGTGAGTCTCTGGGGATTCTGTTGGAGTTGGTGGGAGCTGAACCTGTGAAGGAGGGGACGGGGAGAATTGTCCGTTATCAGTTGAAGCCTTTGAATGAGGTGGGACATCCCCGGATTGATGTGTTGGGTAATTTGTCGGGGATTTTCCGGGATACGTTTGTGAATATTATTGAGTTGTTGGATGATTTGTTTCAACGAGCGGCGGAGGTTGAGGAGTCGGAGGAGGAGAATTTTATTAGGAAACACGCTTTGGCGTTAAAAGGGCAGGGTGTGGAGAATGTGGCGGCGAGGTTGTTTTCTAATCCTGCGGGTGATTTTGGTTCCCTGGTAAATGACCAAGTTGTGGATGGGAATTGGGAATCTGGGAATGAGTTGGCGAAGACTTGGGAAAGTCGCAATGTATTTAGCTATGGTCAGCAAGATAAGGGTCAAGCGCGCCCGGAAGTATTGAAACAATTATTGCAAACGAGCGATCGCATTGTCCAAGAAATTGATTCGGTGGAGTATGGTTTGACGGATATCCAAGAATATTATGCCAATACGGGGGGTTTGAAGAAGGCAGCAGAGAAACAAGGGGGAAGGAAGGTAACAACCAGTTTTGTGGAAAGTTTCTCGAAGGATACCACTCCCCGGAATTTGGATGATTTGTTACGGATGGAGTACCGTACTAAGTTGTTAAACCCAAAATGGGCAGATGCAATGGCTAATCAAGGTTCGGGGGGTGCTTATGAAATTTCCCAACGGATGACGGCAATGATTGGTTGGGGCGGTACTGCGGATTTTACTGATGATTGGGTATATGACCAAGCGGCGGATACTTACGCTTTAGATGCAGAGATGGCGGAAAAATTGCGTCAGGCGAATCCAGAGGCGTTTCGCAATATTGTAGGCAGGATGTTGGAAGCTCATGGGCGGGGTTTTTGGCAAGCTAGTGAGGAGAAGTTGCAGCAGCTGCGGGATTTGTATGATTTGACAGATGAGGAATTGGAAGGGGTGACGGTTTAGACCCGTAGGGTGGGCAGTGCCCACCTTACTATTCTCAAAGGCTAAGGATTACTGCTGTGAAGTCTCTGTTGAGTTTTGCTCACAGTATTAGCATCAATTCAGCAAATTCAATACTTCTGTCCCATTAAGCCTTATTGTTCTTTTTGAAACTAAACACTCGGAGGGAATTTTCGTAAGGGGAACAAAATTATTATTGTTTGTTATACCAGCTCGACAATAGTAACGAAATAGATCTGTTGCTGTTATTGGTGCAACAACAGCATGAACATTTAAAATATCACCACGTATAGATTTGTACCCATTTCTGTAGAAAGTGGATAAATTGTGTACACAATCCACAAGTCTCAAGTAGCTTGGGCGACTGTCATTTTACAAGTTTGGGCGCAAGCCGCAGCGCCCCTACATATGCCCTACATATGTATTATGTATTCATATTTTCATAACTTAGTACAACTGAAGATGTTAGGGAATACGTATAAAATAATAAATATTCTGTAATTAGTTATTGGCAAATCTAACAGATGAATTACTATAGGACTCATATTTGATTCCTGAAAAACCAAATTGTCTAGAAGCTTGCCATGCAAAGGTTTATTTCTCAGTATACGTAACAAGATTCAAGTACGATTCCTATATAGTTTGCTAACTTGAAAATAGGCGCACAGGCGCACAGTAGGGGCGCATTGCGTGCGCCCTTGAGGAGTAGTCACAAAGCATTTTCAGATACGCAGGTTGTGGGATTTTCCCCTGAGGGACTAGTTTGATCAAAAGCGCGATCGCTTTATAATCAATGACAAGCGATCGCGCTATTGATGATGAAAAAGAAAAATTCTTAGAATATAGTGTCAACTGTGATTGCGCCGGTGAGGTCAGCACCTGTCAAATTAGCACCAGTGAAGTTTGCTTTCGACAAGTCAGCGTTCACCAGGAGAGCATTCTCAAAGTTGGCATTAACGGCAATCCCATCAACAAAATTAACACCCGTTAGGTCAGCTCCGATAGTGCCTGCATCCGCTCCATCACTAAAGCTTGCATCTGTAAAGTTAGCTTTGCTGATGTTAGCTCCTGTCAGCAGTGCATCATCAAAGGTGCTACCAACAAAGCTACCAACTTCTAAGTTTGCTCCACTAAGGTTTGTGCCTGTAAAGTCGGTGAGGTTGTCTCCACTTGCTTCTTTAAGGGTAGCCCCTGTTAAGTTTGCATTATCAAATCGCGCTCCATTTAAGGTAGCCCCCGTTAAGTCTGCATTATCCAACTCTACCCCAGTCAGGTTCGCACCCGTGAGGTTGGCTCCTTTGAGGTTGGCTCCGCTCAAATCAGCACCCCTCAAGTCAGCACCAGTTAAATTGGCTCCTTCAAGGAAGATATTTTCCGCGAATACATCCCTGAAATTAGAGTCGGTGAGGTTAGCACCAGCGAAACTAGCACCATCTAATTGGGTAGGAGCTTCCCCAGGTAATGAACGAAAATTGGAACCAGCCAGATTAGCGTCATCTGCAATGAAGTTACTTAAATCTGCGCTACGAAATCTGAGATTAAAATCTGTGGGAAGTCCAAACCCGTCTACAGGTGTGCCTGGAGGAAGTACTACACCTTCAGGAAGAGATGAATTGACATCGCTGATAGAGACACCTTCAAAGTTAGCGAGGTTAAAATTAACATCAAACAGGAAGATATCCGTGAAGTTGGTATTTCTAAAATCGGCTCCTCTAGCATTTACATCTTGTATGATAGTAGCTTCCAGGCTAGCCCCATTCAAGTTCGCATCTACCAATGTAGCTCCCTTTAAGTCAGCGGCTTTTAGGTTCGCCAGTGAAAGATCGGCACGAGTCAAATTAACCCCCTGAAAATTGGGGCGCTCAGACTGTTCACCACTAAGATTGGCTTCTCCTAAAATAGCATCAGTTAGGTTGGCATTGGACAAGTTGATGCCATTGGTACTGACCTTGAACAGATTGGCTTCTTTAAGATTGGCTCCACTGAAATTAACATTTGTTAAAGTCGCTAAAGATAAATCAGATGGACCAAAGTTGTTATTAGGTGCAAAGATAGCATTGGAGGCATCAACATTCAGCCAATTAGATTCACGAAAGTCCGTACCTCTAAGTTTTGTACCTACAAATTGGACATCTGTGAGGCTAGCTTTGAAGAATGTGGAACCATTGAGGTTTTGACCGTTGAAGATATCTCCAACCAGACTTTGTTCGTTAAAATTGAAAACTGCCATGAGATATACACCCTTTAAAAAGTAAAAATAATGAGATGTAAATCAAAAATTCTCTAGTCACATAAAATATTGTCACAAAATAGTTAGTTGGGACTAGTGAAAGTTATTATAATAAGCATTATTTATTTTTATAAATGAGCCAATAGATTATTCACAGGTAAAAAATTGTTTAATAACGTTATAAATATTTGATTATGACGTTTCATTTTTAACCAACCTTGGGAGGTGAATTCCCCTGTTTCTATAAGCAGTGCGTTTTGTGTTGGGGTAAAATCCCCGTTGCTCCCACGTAATTCGCTCATTCTAAATTCGCTCATTCTAAATTCTAAATTCTTTTAAAATAGTTTGGATAGTTGCGATCGCATTTTCCACCCTATCCACTAAATATACATTTTCTGCTGCTAGCTGTTGAAAAAAAGTTTTGCTGCTGTGATTATTAGTTAACAAAATTACTGGCTTCCCGCTCTTTAGGGCTAAAGCAATTTCCGAGGCTGTACCCGCACCCATGCCACAGGCAATTACCACATGGCTGGAAAGCACGTTAATATTATTGCGAGCGTTGCCCATATCAGTGAAAATTGCTATATCAACTGCCTCAGAGATTCCTTGTGGATGCTTACCAGGAAGAATGCCAATAGTTAAACCATCAGCAGATTTCGCCCCCTGAGAAGCAGCATCCATTACCCCTACATTTCTACCACCCGTAAGTAAAATCCACCCTTGTTGGGCAATGAGTTTTCCTAATTCAAAGGCATTATCTAAATCTGTTGCTGTTGCCTTATCTCCTGGTCCCATTACCCCAATAATTATTTTCATCACTGGTTATTGGTTAAGTTAAGAGGTCAAATTAAATATATAGCAATACGTATATACGTTAGGACATTGCTGAACCCCCCCAAACCTATAAGCATTAGACTTATTACTTATTACTTATGACTTATTACTTGCACGTAGTGCTATAAAACCTCACCCCGCCTGACGGCACCCCTCTCCTTATTAAGGAGAGGGGATAGGAGTGAGGCCTTATTTATCCTTGATAAAAATCCAAAATCCAAAATCCAAAATTCTCTTACCATTGTTCTGCCCAATAAACAATCTCAGAGTTAAATTTATCAATGGCTACTCCATAACTATCACCATGCTGCCATTTAAAGTTAGGAGTGCCGCGATCGCGTGCATTTAATACTAAAATTTGATAAGTAAGCGGAAATGTCTGTTCTTCTGATTCATTGGTATAGAAAAAAGTGGTAGGTACACCTTGGGGCTGATTGGCATGATCGTTAGTGTTACCACCTACATATTTATATTTAGCTACTTTTTGATAATCTAAAAGTAATTTTTCTATCTTATTTGACGGCAGTTTATACCTCAGTTGTAAAACCTTACTTCCCTTGATTAAACCAGGAGAATAAATCATTTTTGCTTCTTGGGCATCAGTGGGTATACTCTGAGGAAAATGCTTGATGATTTCTGGATGTAACCAAGTTTGATATCGAATCTCTCTATATCTTTTGGTGTTAGTTATAGGCTGATTTTCACTATTTTTACTGAACGACTCTCTAACTAAAAAACCACCTGCAATTATACCCGCAGTACCAAGAAACAATAAAGATATTGTGAAGATTTGAACAAGAAGCTTATCTGTCAAACTTCTTGTGCTGATATATTGTTTCATTTGGATTAATTGGGTGTATTGAAATTTCTGATTCATACACCCAACTAATAAACTAAATCAGTAGATGTGCGTAACTAGCTGGAGATAGATTTACAACTAGTATGAAAATACGATATAATTTTTATTTTTCCACAGAATAAACACGTAAATTTGTGAAATCAGCTCAGGGAAGCAATAAGTAATAGGTAATAAGTAATAAGTAATAAAGAATTAAACCCCCTTGCTATGAATGGAACAAACAAGTCAAGGGGAATTTATACCGATTTAATAAATGATCGCAACACATCCCTTGGTAGAGACGTAGCATTGCTACGTCTCTACATTCTTTTCCACCAGATGTCTATTCTACATTCGCTCATTCTGCCTAGTTCTTAAAAGCAGCCAGCAATCATCCCAGCAAGTAATACAAAGCCAATCCAAACATTCTGCCGGAACATTTGACCGTAAATAGGGTTGGGCAATTCAGGCTGAGTTAATCTCACAAGTTGCCATGTCCATCCTATTACAGCGATCGCCAAACTAATCCAAAATGGGAAGTGAAGATTGGTGACGATTCCCAATCCAGCAAGTAGCCCCATAGTTCCAGTAAAGAAAATACCAATGGCGCTGACAACATAATTACCAAAAAATAGGGCGCTGGAGTTGACACCAATGCGTTGATCATCCTGGCGATCGCTCATAGCATAGATGGTATCAAATCCCAATGTCCAGAGTACTGTAGCCCCCCACAGCAGCCAAGTGGGTAAAGATAGGGTTTTAGTCACCGCACTCCAACTAATCAACACCGCAAAACCCCAAGCAATGGAAAGCACTAATTGGGGTACGGGAAACACTCGTTTGGCACCGGGATAAAGCAAAATTACTGGTACGGCGGCAACACATAACCAGAAGGTAAATGGGTTAAGATAAAAGGCAAGCACGGCAGCACAAGCCATTGCTACCACAGCAACCACAATCCCCACTTTCACAGAAAGTGCGCGGGAAGCCAGGGGACGATTGCGGGTTCTTTCTACTTCTGGATCGATATTTCTATCCCACAAGTCGTTAACAACGCATCCAGCGGCACTGGTGGCGAAGGTTCCCAGGATAATGGTTCCGACCAAGGGTAAGGGGGGTTTGCCTTGCGCCGCTAAAAATACAGCCCACAAGGCAGGAATCATTAAAATGAGTCTCCCTTCCGGTTTATCCCACCTTAAAAGCCGGATAATTGTTAGCCATAAGGGTTCCGTGTTGCTTTCTGAGGTAGTCAACATAATTGGCGAATATTATTTCAAGAAATATTAATTCATACATCTTCACATCTATAGAATATCGTTATTTGATATTTATAAAAGTACAATCTCATGTTTGCCACTTTAGATACATCTAGGATGGCAGTTGAGTGGTAAGGAATCCAGTAATTAATGATTGCTGGGCAATTGGCTGACAATTTTTTCCCTATGGTGGTAGTACGCTTTTGGTGCTGCCGTTGTACCATCCCTTAGAGAGATAATTTAGATGGTTTCTATAAGCACTGAGAATATTCCTGCTCCCACCGTTGAGCAACACCGAATTATTGCCGCAATTGACATGGGGACGAATTCCCTACACATGGTGATTGTGCGGATTGAACCAACGTTACCGGCATTTAGTATTATAGGTAGGGAGAAAGAAACTGTCAGGTTAGGCGATCGCGAAATTGCTACTGGTTGTCTCAAACAAGGGATTATGAAAAAAGCGATCGCAGCTTTACACAGGTTCCAAGAAATTGCCAAATCCCTCCATGCTGAGACTATTGTGGCGGTAGCAACTAGTGCGGTAAGGGAAGCTCCCAACGGTAAGGATTTTTTGCACAGGGTAAAAGAGCAAGTCGGTTTAAATGTAGATTTAATTTCTGGTCCGGAGGAAGCACGACGTATATATCTGGGCGTACTTTCCGGCATGGAATTTAACAACCAACCCCATATGATTGTGGATATTGGTGGTGGTTCCACAGAAATTATTTTAGGGGATAGTCATCAGGAAAGAGTACTTACCAGTACCAAGGTGGGTGCAGTTCGTCTGACTAGTGAGTTAATTCATTCTGACCCCATTAGTAATAGTGAATTTCAATATCTGCAAGCATATGTGAGGGGAATGCTGGAACGTTCCGTAGACGAGGTATTGGGTAACTTGGAATTGGGTGAATCTTCTCGGTTAGTAGGTACTTCCGGAACCATTGAAACCCTAGCCATGATTCATGCCCAGCATAAGTTAGGATACGAACCATCCACCCTCAATGGTTATCAATTTACCCTCAAAGACTTACGGGAGTGGGTCAATCGCTTACGGAAAATGACTTATGCCGAACGGTTAGAAATTCCGGGGATGCCTGACAAACGGTCAGAAGTAATACTTGCAGGGGCAGTAATATTACAGGAAACAATGACCTTATTAGGGGCAAATGCAATTACAGTCTGCGAGCGATCGCTCCGGGAAGGGGTAATTGTAGACTGGATGTTAGCTCATGGGTTAATAGAAAACCGATTGCGGTATCAAGGTTCGGTACGTCAGCGTAGTGTGTTAAATGTAGCTAAGAAATTTCGGGTAAATTTAGAATATAGCGATCGGATCGCCCAATTAGCCCTGAGTCTATTCGATCAAACCCAATATCTGCTGCATAGTTGGGGAGCAGAAGAAAGGGAATTGCTATGGGCGGCGGCGATATTACATAATTGTGGTCATTACATAAGTCATGATTCTCACCACAAGCATTCTTATTATTTAATTCGCAATGGTGACTTATTAGGATATACAGAAACAGAAATCGAAATTATTGCCAATTTAGCTCGCTATCATCGCAAATCAGCTCCGAAGAAAAAGCATGAAAATTATCGTAATTTGCTGAGTAGAAGAAGCCAAATTCTGGTGAGTCAATTAAGTGCTATGTTAAGATTGGCAGCGGCATTAGATCGGCGACAAATTGGTGCAGTTTCAAGGATAAAATGTGAATATCATCGGGATGTACAGGAATTACTGTTGCGAGTGTTTCCTGAGAATATTAATGATGACTGTGCATTAGAATTATGGAGTGTAAATTTCACAAAAAGTATATTTGAGGCAGAATTTGGGATACAGTTAATCCCTACTTTGGAATCTTCTTCAGCAATATTTGGTAGTAATTAAATCTGAAAAGATAAAAGTGACAACCGTATTTTTTGGTTTTTTTATTGAAATAGGACTTACGCAAGCGTCACAAAATTATGGCAACTGGCACACATACTTAAATTTGGTATCAAACTCTATATTCCTTGATTTATAAGCATTATAGACAAATCACTACTATGTGACAGTTTGAGGTGAAATGTGCCAGTTGCGTAAGTCCTGTATTGAAAAAAATTAGGTATCTGTAGGGTGTGTTATGACGCTAGTCTAACGCACCTAAACCCTTATAGAATGGTGCGTTGCGCTACGCGACAACACACCCTACGTATATTTCAAAAATCAATTAGGATTCCTATAGTAACTCATACTGTTTTATCGCAGTTTTAGTAAACTCCAGTTGAAAAAATGTTTTGTACGTATCCAATGGAACGGCTAAGTATAATACTCGTTCTGGTTCATATCCTGCTAATGCTAGACGGTAACTCAGGAATTGTCCCAAAGCAGAGTAAAAATCTGTAATTGCAGAGGGGTTTAAAAAGCTTTTGATTTCAATTGCTATTTTCTCATTTCCTTTTTCTGCGGCAATTATTTTTTCTGCACCTAAATCAATTTGGAAACTGTTTTGCGCGTAAATTTTCCAGATTTTTGCGAAAAATCACCGTATTCGGATGATTTGCCCCCAAAACCCGTTCTGCAATCTCCAATGCTTGGATGCAAAGAGGTTCTGCTTGTTCGTACTTTCCTTGGGATTTGTAGAGTCCTGCTAAATTGTTCAAGCTAGTTACATAATCGGGATGATTTTCTCTCAAGCGTAATTTTAATGCTGATACGCATCCTTCATACCAAGGTTCAGCTAATGCATATAAACCCTGTCCCTCACAAAATCTAGCTAAACCAGTAAAAGCCCAAATTAAATTTTCATCGCTGACTGCATCTATCAATTTTTCTGCGACTTCTGTTAAATGGGGAATTGCTTTTCTAACTGAATTGATAAACTCTAAAGTTGGTGCTTGGGGAATTGTTTCAGCAATTTCCATAAAAGTGGTGGTAAATGCTTGTTTAATTTCGTTGATATCAGCATCTGCGGTTAATTTTACTTTTAAAAACTCTCTAATTAAGGGATGAATTTTATAGCCATATTCCCCATCCTCTTCTAAACACTGCACAAAAATACCCCAGTCAATAAACTTATTACCACAAAACAGAAGTAAAGCGATCGCACCAGTTGTTAAAGGTTCCATAAAGCTATTTTGCAGAGTTATTTTATACAAATACTGAATCGCACAATGACATTCCGAAAATAATCTTTATTTTTCACTATCCCAATGCACAAAAAGGGTGATACGTAGGGGTTTAGCATTGCTAAACCCCTACCCATCATCAAAATAACCCTACTCCGCACCCTCAATTGGAGCAAAACCCTGACGCTGGATATTCTCCGTCACCGTGCGCGGTTCCAGGAATTGCAACAGGTAATCGGGACCCCCGGCTTTAGAACCAACCCCCGACAACTTAAACCCACCAAAGGGTTGCCTGGATACAATCGCCCCCGTAATTGTCCGGTTAATGTACAAATTCCCCACTTCAAACTCCTCCTGTGCTTGCTGAATGTGGGAAGGGGTTCTAGAGAAAAGTCCCCCAGTTAAGGCATAATTTGTCCCATTAGCCACCTCCAACGCTGACTGGAAGTCCTTCACCTTAATTACCGCCACCACAGGACCAAAAATCTCTTCCTGGGCAATTGTGGCATTGGGGGACACATCGGTAAAGATAACCGGACCAACAAAATACCCATGTTCCGGTGCAGACATCTCCAAAGCCAACTTTGCTTCTGCCTTACCCTTGTCAATATACTCCCGGATGCGTGACTGTGCCTTACCATCAACTACAGGCCCTACCTCAGTACCCGGTAACTCCGCCTCCCCAATATTCAGGGATTTTGTCGCCTCCACAAACCGTTGCACAAAAGCATCATACACAGGTTCCAGCACAATCACCCGGGAACAAGCAGAACATTTTTGTCCACTATAACCAAACGCCGATTGTACCACCCCAGCAACAGCTTGGTCTAAATCAGCACTTTCATCAATGATAATGCCATTCTTACCACCCATCTCGGCAATTACCCGCTTCATATGCCTTTGCCCTGGTTTTAACACCGCCGCCTCAGCATAAATCCGGCAACCAACCTCCTGAGAACCAGTAAAAGCAATTACATGGGTGTCTGGGTGATTAACCATATAAGCACCCACTTGGGAACCCTTACCCGGTACATATTGAAATACACCCTTGGGTATCCCTGCCTCCACCAGAATCTCCGCAATCTTCGCCGCAATTACCGAAGCAGGTTCCGCCGGTTTCAACAGAGTACAATTCCCCGTCACTAAAGATGCTACCGTCATTCCAGTTGCGATCGCTAGTGGGAAATTCCAGGGAGAAATCACCACCGCAATCCCCCGAGGCTGATAAATTAACCGATTCGTCTCCCCAGCCACGTCATAAATTACACCTTCATCCAGCCGTTCCATCTCAGCAGCATAAAAGCGGCAGAAATCGATCGCCTCCGACACCTCACCATCAGCTTGTTGTACCGGCTTACCAACTTCCAACACCATCCAGGCACACAACTCAGCACGACGGGATTCCATCAACTCCGCCGCCTTCCTTAATATACCCGCTCGTTCCTGCACCGGAGTCTTGCGCCAACCAGGAGAAGCAGCCTTCGCAGCCTGCATCGCTGACTCAGCCTGTTCCATACTCAGGAGTCCAATTTTACCAACCACCTCACTAAAATTAGAGGGATTCACCGAATCCACCACATCCTCAGTTGGCACATACTCCCCATTCACCAAAGGCAAATAACTCTTACCCAACAAACCTCTAACCTTTGACAAAGCCTCCTCAAACTTCCTTCTCTTCAGCTCCTCAGCAAAATCCGTATCCGCAGCAGGGGTGAAAGAGGAGTGGGGGAGTGGGGGAGTGGGGGAGTGGGGGAAATTCTCCACCTCCTCTTCTCTGCGTCTCTGCGCCTCTGCGTGAGATAACTCTGTCTCCGGAGATGCCAACAACTCCTCCACAGGTCTATTTTCCAAATTTTGTCGTAAAAACGAACTATTCGCCGTATTTTCCAACAACCGCCGAATCAGATACGCCATCCCCGGCAGCAAATCACCATAGGGACAATACATCCGTACCCGATAACCCTTATCAGCCAAAGCCTTAGCCAACTTATCCCCCATACCGTAGAGAACCTGCATTTCAAAGCAACGCCGGGGAACATTCAAAGATTCAGCAATTGCGATCGCTCGAGCTTGGGATCTAACATTATGACTACCAATAGCAGCATATACATATTGGTGATTTTCTAGCAATAATTGAGTAATCTTTTCAAAATTAGCATCCGTAGCCGCCTTATGATTATAAACTGGTTGCTGCCAATGCTTTTGTTCTGCTTTAATAGTTTCTTGATCCCAATAAGCACCCTTCACCAAACGGATTGTCACCGGATAACCCCGTTGTTTCGCCCAAGCAATCAAATCCTTGGCATCCTTCTCACTATCCCGCAGATATGCTTGAATAGTCATGCCAACATCAGTACGACTGCGGAACTCCTCCTCCATCAACAGTTTCTTCAAAATGTCGAAAGTAATATCCTTGTAGATGTATTGTTCCATATCAAAGTGAACAGCCACACCCAATTCCTTCGCCCGACGCAGTAAAGTACAAATACGTTCACTCACCCTTGCTTCACTACCCTCAGCATCCAAGGGGTCAAATTGGGAATAGAACGACGTTAACTTGACAGAAACCTGAGCCTTTGCCAACGCCTCACCATCCGCCTCATCAATTTGGGGAACATCCTTCCACTTCTTCCCAGCTGAACCCAATTGTTCCATTAAATCCAGATACTTATGCAGATAAGACTGGGCTTCAGTTTCCGTAATTACAGCCTCACCCAGTAAATCTACGGTGAAAGCCATTTTATCCTTCCGCAACTTCTCCAGGGTTTTCAATATCTGTTTAATATTTTCCCCCGCAATATATTTATGTGCCAGGGTTTCCGTAGCCGTAGAAACCGTGGTAGCAGCCACCTGTCCCGGCATAGAATCGGGATTGGCAAAATTTAACAAACTTTTGAGCGCTGCTGGTAATTCTACAGACTCATCCCCTAGGTATTCCTGGAGGTGTGCGGCAATTTCCGGTTTACTTTGCAAAGCGGGGAGAGTATCAATAAAGCGAAATAACTGCACTCGCAAACCGGGGTTACTCATCGCCCATGCCAGTAATTTATCATCCCAGCGCATTTGTTCCCGCAGAGCAGACAACAAATTCCCTGTTTCCTGGGTAGCCGAGAGAATTTCCCTGGCAATTTCTTGAGTTTTCGTTTCGTATGTATTTTTTTCGATGGGTAAAATCACAGATAGCAGACTCCTAGCGAAATGTCAGGCTTTCTTTACATAGCCCTCTCTTCTATTTTCGCTTGTAGATTTTGTGACTACCACTATTAAAGTGTGAAAATTTGTACTGTTCTCAAGTTTTGCTCAGTTGCGGGTGTGAGTGCTCCGTAACTTCTATCCTAGGAATTCCCATAATGTGCTGATATTGATTCAGGAGTCGGGGATCTGTTGCCTAGCCCTCAAAATTAAATATTCACCCTCTAATGGTCCGTCCCATAAGTTCTGAAGAATAAAAAATGTAGTGGGAGCGTCTCGCTCCCTGCTGACAAAAAGCGTCTCGCTCCCTTTTTCCACAAAGCGGGCAAGATGCCCGCACTACAATAAACTATCAAAACTAATGAAAAAGACCACTAGTGGTCTACCAAATTAATTCTGCGGGGTAGAGGGAGGAACCGCAAAGGCGCAAAGAGCGCGAAGGAAAAGGAAAAGAGGAGAAATCTAGAAGTTTGTGTACCCATTAAAATTAATTTGGTGAAGTACTAGTGCTTTGTCCCATTAATTATGATGGCTTTTATCCTATACTACTAATAAGAGCGATGTGGACTTTTAAGTCCACGAGCAAACTGCGATCGCCGTCGTTGGCAGGGTGTACTAGTGATGAA
>JASJCJ010000160.1 GCA_030066045.1 Calothrix sp. MO_167.B12 | reverse complement strand
CTCTTAACTAGACTGTCACCAGTCCCCGTCAGAACGTCTCCACAGGCAATTTGCTCCACGCTGCGTCCCAGCGCGTTGATCCCCTTCGGGTTTGCAGTCGCCTGAGTCGGGAAACCCTCCCGCAGCGCTGTCTCACCTCTGTTACGGATCACTAAATGGAAACAAAGGGCTTTAGCCCTTTGAGTCGGGTTTCATCCCCTCGATAAATCCTAGGGGTTCTCACCCTCCCATTATGTTTTGATAGACAAAATTTATATTTTACATCCACTTTGAATCCGAAGGTAATAATATTGGGAATTTTTAACTGATTTACTCTAACTTAGTTTGACTATTTGTTTACTTAGGGACTTCCAAATCAAAAAACATCCCGTAGTTATCAAGCAACAAAACATATAAACTTCACTGTCAATTGTCAACTGTCAACCCCTCTTGTGGGACTATTTACTTCCTGGGGTTTCCTTATGCATCAATTCAGCAATCAAACGGGAAATTGAGAAACCAGGCTTTCACTTGCAAAAATTCAATCAGAAAAACTTGACTTGTTGCAAACTAAAGCAACCTGGTTCCCGGTATTAATGAATCTATGTTCTAACCACTAGCCGCAGAAACAGGTGTTCCATCAGCGTGCAACAAAGCCCGCTTTGGACCATGAATGGGGTCTTCCACAATAATAGTCTGATCGCGGCTAGCCCCCAAGGAGACGATCGCAATGGGAACATCCATTAATTCAGCTAAGAATTTGAGATAATCCAAAGCTTGCTTGGGCAAATCTGACAATTTGCGGCAGTCACTGGTAGACTGCTTCCATCCTGGTAAAGTTTTGTAAATGGGTTGACAGCGAGCAAACTTATGGGCACTTGTGGGAAAATTGTCACAACGTTCGCCATCTATTTCATAGGCAACACAAACCTTAATCTCCTCAACATCATCAAGGACATCCAACTTGGTAATTGCCAAACAATCCATCCCATTAATACGGACAGCATAGCGACCAATCACCGCATCAAACCAACCACAGCGACGCTTCCTGCCTGTAGTTGTGCCAAATTCAGCACCACGGGAACACAGTAATTCCCCTATTTCCCCTTCTAATTCTGTAGGGAATGGACCTTCACCCACCCGGGTTGTGTAAGCCTTAGCTACACCAATTACCCGGTCAATAGCCGTTGGTCCCAAACCAGTACCTACGCAAGCACCACCAGCTACCGGATTAGAAGAGGTAACATAGGGATAAGTCCCATGGTCTAGATCTAGAAGAGTACCTTGGGCTCCCTCAAACAAAATATTCCGCCGTTGTTGAATGGCATCATAAATTTTCAGCGAACTATCAACCACGTAAGGTCGCAAACGTTCGGCATAGCCGAGATACTCTTCTATTACTGCTTGCGGATCTAAAGCTGGTAAATTATAAAGCTTTTCTAGAATGACATTCTTATAGTTAATCGTCCATTCCAACCGATCGCGCAAACCCTGGGAATCCATCAAGTCTAAAATTCTAATCCCAGTACGTTCTGACTTGTCTGCGTAGGTTGGACCAATTCCGCGACCAGTTGTACCAATTTTGTAATTTCCCCTGCGTTCCTCTGCTGCCCGATCAAACAATCTATGATAGGGCATAGTTACGTGAGCAGTTTCCGAGATAAACAGATTATCAGTAGAAATATTTAATTTTTCTATTTGATCTAGTTCTGCAATCAGAACCTGTGGGTCGATTACCGTGCCAGAACCGATTATACATTCAGTATCTGGATACAAAATACCAGAGGGAATCAAGTGCAGTTTAAAAGTATTACCTTCTACTACAATGGTGTGTCCGGCATTGACACCCCCTTGGTAACGCACAACAACATCTGCGGAGTGACTGAGCAGGTCAGTTATTTTTCCTTTTCCTTCATCGCCCCACTGGGCACCTATGACAATGACGTTAGCCAAGTGTTTATTAAGATAGCTAAAGTTTCCACAAAGAACAATTATCTTCAGCTTTGGTAACTTTTGTCAACCAGTTTGAACTGAATGACCATCGACCCTCAGAGGTACAATACTTTCGCTCCTCTTGAAAAATGCTTTGACTCCTAGGTTGAGTTGAAGCACGAAACCCAATCTACACGATGGTTAGCAAAGATGGAACGGTTAATTCATTCATCTGGCTAGGTAAAAGATCCCTGACTTCTGAATAAATATCCGCACATCGTAGCGATTCCTGGAATAGAAGTCGGGGATCTAAGCACCCACTACTCATCAAACAATACAGCAAATAACTACTTATCTGAGCCTAAACATTAAATTATTTTAAAAAATTGACATCCAATAGCAGTACATTATACCTATTGCTGCTAATCTGAAAGCAGCAACTCAATTTGTAATTTATGACACAAGTTAAATCCAAGAAAGATTTAATAATAAACACATAGCACTTTGTATAAAAATAGATATTAACTCCAGCAATCATCAAAACTATCTGGAGAAAATTGTTTATGAATCATGAACCTTTTATAGTTCCACCAGGCAAAAAGATTTGTTTAGCAAAAGATTACGACCCTGCCTATAAAGATCATTACCATCAAAAATCTGATGCGGTAGAAAAATTGCAGGCAGGTATTAACAAATTAGCTAAATATCAAGATACTCTTTATGCTCAAAATACCTATGCCCTATTAATTATATTTCAGGCAATGGATGCAGCAGGTAAAGATAGCACCATCAAACACGTCATGTCTGGTGTGAATCCCCAGGGGTGTCAGGTATTTAACTTCAAAGCCCCCAGCGCAGAAGAACTGGATCATGATTATTTATGGCGAACAGCAAAAGCTTTGCCGGAAAGGGGCAGGATTGGCATTTTTAACCGCTCTTACTATGAGGAAGTATTAGCAGTTAGAGTACATACAGAACTGCTACAAAAGCAACAATTACCCCACTTTCCCAATGACAATCAAATTTGGAAGCAAAGATTTGAAGAAATAAATAATTTTGAAAAATATCTGGTAAACAATGGTATAATTATTCTCAAGTTTTTTTTGAATGTATCCAAAGAAGAACAGAAAAAACGTTTCTTAAAAAGAATTGAATTACCAGAAAAACATTGGAAATTTTCCTTAAGTGATGTCCATGCGAGATCCTTTTGGAATGACTACATGGAAGCCTATGAAGATGTTTTTAAACACACAAGTACAGCTTGGGCACCTTGGTATATTATTCCGGCGGATCGTAAATGGTTTACCCGTCTGGTGGTCGCGGATATTATTTGTACCAAGCTAAAAGAATTAAATTTACAATATCCAAAAGTCAGCGCAGAACATAAGGAACAACTATTGCTAGCCAAAACAATGTTAGAGGAAGAGGATTAAATTTAGGCTAAATTTAAGTAAATCCTCACAAGTTTCTCAGATTTGTAGCCTAACCTCAATATATCTCCACAGGAGGGGTAACGAATATGGAACCCAGGAAACTTGCACAATTCATGAACTTTCTGCAGGAAGATTTAGCAATTCCGGCAACGGATTTACAACTTGCCTTGCGCCATCCCGAACAAACTCCTGGTTTGTTACCGATGATTCTGTGGCAGTATGGGTTGGTAACGTTAAGCCAGTTGGATAGTATTTTTGACTGGTTGCAGGGGAGTAATTAAGTTTAGTTCCCAAATCAGTATCAATATGCAAAAACGTCTTGGCATTCTGACTAGTGGTGGTGATTGTCCTGGACTGAATACAGCGATCCGGGCAGTGGTGAATCATGCTACCCTAACCTATGGTTGGCAAGTAGTAGGTATACCCTATGCTACAAGGGGGTTACGGAAAAGACAATCTGTTGTACTGGCAGTACATGGGTTAGACCTTCATGGTATTGATCCTTTACTTTGTATTGGTGGTACTATCCTTGGCAGCATTAATAAGGGTGATACTTTAGATAATATAGATGAGGTTTTATCTGGTTATAAAGCTTTAGAATTAGATGCTTTGATTGGGATTGGTGGAGATGGTAGTTTGAGAATTTTTCACCAATTGCAACTTCAAGGTAATTGTCAGTTAATCGCTATTCCTAAGACCATTGATAATGATGTGGGATTGACAGAAAGGGTGGTGGGGTTTGATACAGCTGTTAATACTATTGTTGAGGCCATAAATCGCTTGACTTTTACCGCAGCCAGCCATGATCGGGTGATGATTATTGAAGTCATGGGAAGGAGTGTGGGACATTTGGCACTGCAAGCGGGGATTGCTGGTGGTGCAGATATAATTTTGATTCCGGAGATACCCTACTCTATTGAGGGAATTTACCAACATATAGCAGAATTAAGACAACGCTACTGGCGTAGATTTGCCATTATTGTGGTAGCAGAAGGCGCTCAAATTGCCACAGATTCACTGATTTATAGTCAGTGCGAACAAATTAACTGTGGTATGGGTCAGTATATTGCAGAGGAAATGCGACACCATAGCAATCAGCAAATAGATATTAGAGTTTCGGTTTTAGGGCATATTCAACGGGGTGGTATTCCTTCCGCAGGCGATCGCTTAATTGCCTCAGCCTTCGGTAAAGCGGCGGTGGATTTGGTCGCAGAGGAAAAATCTGATTTAATGGTAGCCTGGCAAAATGGGGAAGTAGTACCCATCGCCTTAGAATCAGTTTTGCAAAAAAGTCCTCAGGGGGTAGATCCTGATGGTTTTTTGCTGCAAACTGCCCGTTCTTTAGGTATTTATGTGGGAGAACTAGATGGGAACCACCCACAAGGGAGAAGTAAATAATTATAGACTCTGGAAACCGTTGCTTTTCCTAGTGGTGAGTTGTATTAATTTTAATCAGTCGCCCATGTTTATATCCCAGGTTCCATACTAGGAATCCCTAGGACGTGAGGATATCGATTCAGAAGTAGGGCAGCTTTAGTATCCAAATTTTGGCAAAAATATTTCAGTTTCCGGTGTTTCTGAGAATTTTATACCTATAAAGGCAGATACACCACACACTATGGCATGGTATTATTGTAAACCCAGCAAGAGGCTGAAGGCTAAAAATTCGGGTTCATCTACCATTTTCTTAAGTTATATATTTATTGACTTATTGAATCCGGAATAATTAATTTTGTTTTTTGGCGATCGCTTAATGGAACAATCCATCTTTTTGCGATCGCCAATACTATTTTGGATTTTCACTGGATATTTGAAGACGGATTGCGATCGTAAATGGATATCTAATCTTATGTGAGCGCTTCTGAAGAATGAAAACAGATATTTCCTAACAATTAAATTCAAGGCTCAATCCCCGCATCCCGCAGCCGTTTCTCCAATTCTTCTAACCGCTTCAAAGCACCTTCCTTAGCCTGTCGCTCTTGTTCTTTGGCTTGTCGCTCTTGCTCAACTAACTCGGTTCCCCACAGCAATAAATTACCCCCTTCATCCCACCAGCGCAACCAATAACCTTCCCGATTCTCTCGCTTTCCTTGCCACACACCTATAAATAACTCCATTTGGGGGAGCCAATAACGGTTATTCTTATCTGGCGCACCTAAATCATATTTCCCCGATTCATCCAAGCGATGCACTTCTAAAGAACCACTTTCTGGCTCAAAAATAATATAATTGGCTACTTGGAGAATTTGCTCGTAGAAAAACCACTTTCCGGGGGGATAAGTACGTTTACTAGAATATTCACTACCCTCAGCATCCGAGAGAAATTCCATTACCACCACTGGAATATCGCCCTGTCGGTGGGGGGTATAGCTACGTTTAACTTCCCCTCGAGGCACAGTAATTTTGGGTATGTAGGCCCAATCAGGAGCTTTGACGACAATTTTGTCATTTACGGTGGCGCAGATGCCATAATTGGTAGTAGCCAGGGCTGTTGACGGTAGTTTTCCCGCCAGTTCTAAACTCTCGGTGAGTGCCGCAGCTAAGGGTGGTTGATTGACATTATCCACTGGTTTATCGTCTAAAACGAAGTCTTCTGGCAGGAGTTCCCAAGTAACATTATAAGGATGAGCAGTAGCAATCATAGCAACCACCATAAATGAGGGCTAAATTTTAGTATAACGAAGCTATTTGCCCGTCAAATGTTGAGGATACCAAAATTTACCGGACATACTTAGGACTTACGCAACTGGCATATTTTTTCTGTAGGGGAGGCAAAATGCGGTGTAGATTTTCTGCCCGCATTATTGCCGTTGCGCGACAGTGGGAAGATATTTGAACGTAGCAATAAGACTTATAACGTCACGCACCAACCACCGATTGTGACAATTACGTAAGTCCTGATACTAATACAATCATTGACAAAATTAAAAATAAGGAATAAGGAAGATATATTTTCACATTCCCATTTCTAGATCATCAGGTTGTTATGCAAATCCATAGTTCCTCCAATTCTTTGAGTGACACTCTTCGTCAACGTAGGCAAAAGTTAGGCAAATTGATTGATTTTCCGGCAATTATCTGGTCAGGAAATGTGATTCCCCGTAATTTTCCCGCCAATAGATTTCCTTTCCGTGCCAGCAGTCATTTTCTTTACTTTGCGGGACTTCCCTTAAGTAATGCTGCTATTCGTCTCGAAGGAGAAAAACTGGAACTATTTATTGACGATCCTAAACCTGATAGTGCCCTTTGGCATGGAGAAATGCCCAAAAGTGAGGAAATTGCCCAAATTATAGGGGCAAATGAGGCTTATCCTCTAACAGAATTGGAATCACGCTCATTTGGTGCAGCTACCATTGCTGTTCAAGATCCGGCTACTTGGACTCAACAGTCACAATTGTTAGGTCGGTGGATACTACCCCAAAACCCACCCCAAGGGATTGATTTGGAATTAGCCAAAGCCATTGTTTCCTTACGCCTTACCCATGACCAAGGAGCGTTAACTGAACTACAAAAAGCTGCTAATGTCAGTATAGAGGCTCATCTGGTGGGCATGAGGGCGGCGAAATCTGCCCGTACAGAAGCAGAAGTGAGGGCAGCAATGGAAGGTATCATCATTGCCCATAATATGACCACTTCCTATAACAGTATTGTTAGTACCCACGGTGAAATTTTACACAATCAAAAATACCATCATTCCTTACAACCGGGAGATTTAATTCTAGCGGATGTGGGTGCGGAGACGGAGATGGGATGGGCAGCAGATATTACCCGTACATATCCTGTAAGTGGTAAATTTTCATCTACCCAGAGAGATATTTATGATGTGGTATTGGCAGCACATGATGTTTGTATTGATAAAATTCGCCCAGGGGTAGAGTACCGAGATATCCATATGCTTGCCTGTATTACCCTAACTGAAGGATTAGTAGATTTGGGTATTTTAAAGGGGAATGGGGCAGATTTAGTGGAAAGGGATGTACATTCTGTCTTTTTTCCCCACGGTGTTGGGCATTTGTTAGGTTTAGATGTTCATGATATGGAAGATTTGGGGGATGTAGCCGGGTATGAAGAAGGAAGAAGCAGGAGCGATCGCTTTGGTTTGGGGTATTTGCGTTTAAATCGTCCCTTGCGATCGGGTATGTTGGTAACAATTGAACCTGGGTTTTATCAAGTGCCAGCAATCTTAAATACTGCTCGCTCTAGATATCAATATCTGGTTGATTGGGAACGGTTGGAACAGTTTGCTGATGTGCGTGGTATCCGCATTGAAGATGATGTTTTAGTTACAGATACGGGGAAAGAAGTGTTGACAGCAGCATTACCAACAGATGGCTCGGCTGTCGAAAATATAGTTAGCGGCGAGGAGTGAGGGAGTGAGGGAGTGATGGAGTGATGGTTGATAGTTGTTAGTTGTTAGTTGTTAGTTGGTGGTTGGTGGTTGACGGTTGACGGTTGACGGTTGACAGTCTTTAATTCATCATTCCTTCCCTCTTTCCCTCTTTCCCTCTTTCCCTCCGAACTCCGAACTCCGAACTCCGAACTCCCTCCTTCACTCCTTGTCTTAAAAATCTAAGCTCGGCCAATCTGGTTGAAAATAATACTTGGTCATGTCATCAAATTTACGTAATTCAGCACGTTTGACCTCAATTTCAGGAGAATCAACTATCCATTCTTGATTTAATTGTGACAACATACTACTGAAGCGATCGCGATCTAAATCAGTAGGTATTTCACCAAAATAACCCAATGTCACATGGGCAGTGAAATAATACTGCTGTTCAATTCCCAATGCCATTAATTGGGGATTTTGATAGATAATTCGGCGCAGGCTGATAATCTGCTCGTAGCTGCTTTTATCTCGGGGAACTAAACAAACTCCTACGGCTCTGGGCATCACCATTAGTCCAAACATTTGCCAACGGATAGAATCACCAGAGGTGAATGATTGTTGATATTGCTGAAAAATCTCCCTAAAACAAGATTGTAACTTGTCGTCATAGTCTGGAATTTGTTGGCAGGCATCGAGGAAATTACTTTCCCAAATCAAATCTGCCAGGGTGAGGTGAAAACTATCGGGTGGTAGAGCTACAATTAAATTATCAGATATAGATAATTTTAATAGTTGCTGTTGGTAATCTTGTAACTTTTTGTAGAAAGCCGAGTTATATGAATCTTCTTCCCAGGGAGGAGTAATAATGGTGTAACCGGGAAATGGTGCAGCTTGTCTAATTCCCTTGGGTGTGGGTTGAAATTTGGTAGATTCCTGAATGTGTTGAATTTGCGATGTATAAGCTTCTGGTAACGTCATACGCGCTACCCGATTTAGGTAGATTTGATAATTATCGTCCAATCTTCTCAGCCTCCCACTCTTACTCGATCATTGTAAGCAGAATCACTCACATTGAAGCAATCATTTGCTAACTATCTGGCATTTTATAGCAGCTTTGCTGGAGGCAGGAGGCAGTGCTGATAAAAATTTTTTCATCACCAAGTATGAAAAATAGTTTTTTGTTTCTAGTTAGCTCCCCATGAGAAAATCCCATAATTCACATCTTGCACCACAAAATTATTGAGAAAATTAGAGCCTGAAACCCTTATTTATCCGTAACCCACCTATTGCCCACCTTACCCTTATTGAGAAAGTGCAAGATATGTGATAACCAAGGATCTGAAAATGTTTTGTTTCTAACTCCTCAAGGGCGCACGCAATGCGCCCCTACAAACTCCGCGCCTCCTGACTATTTTCAAGCTAGCCCCACTCTGCTCCAAGCCGCGCTTCCCGCGTCTACATGAACATTTGTACACAACCAAACATGAAAATAGGGATATTCAAAACTCATCAACATATTTTGTTCATTTCAGCCCCTATTTTCTAGCTAGTACCTCATGTACATTTGTACGTAAGCAAACATGAAAATAATCCCCTCACTCTGGGCGAGGAAACCCCGCCCCTACTCCTTCCCTCCTACTCTACGAGAAGCCACTTCGTGTCTACACTCCTTCACTCCCTATTTTCTAGCTAGCCCTCCATGAATGTTTGTACACAACCTGCCGAGAAAATACCTCAACTGCGGCTCCCACACCTAAGCTGCCAACCATCAACTAACAACTAACAACTAACAACTAACAACCATTTTCAAGACAGTCCCTCAGGGGAAAATCCCACAACCAAGCCATGAAAATAATTCCCTCACTCCTATTCCGCGAGAAGCCGCTCTCAGAGCATCTATAGTTAAGAGTTGCCTGGAAAAAAATTTTCGGTATTCTTTCACCAATACAAGAGTAATTTTAGGGATCTTAATTTGCTAGTATGCCAATTTATGTTTACTGGGGTGAAGATGAATTTGCCATGGAACAAGCTGTGATAGCATTACGCGATCGCATCATAGATCCTTCATGGACAAGTTTCAACTACCATACCTTTCCTCCTGATGGTGCTGATGCGATTATCCAAGGTTTAAATCAAGCCATGACTCCACCATTTGGTATGGGGGGACGTTTAGTATGGCTGGTTAACACCACCCTTTGTCATCAATGTCCAGAAAATGTCTTATCAGAATTACAACGAACCGTAGGAGCAATTCCCGAAAACTCATGTCTATTACTTACCAATCGTAATAAACCGGACGAACGCCTAAAATCCACCAAACTATTAAAAAAGTTTGCCACAAAATTCCAAGATTTCTCCTTGATTCCTCCTTGGAAAACAGATTTACTGGCAAAAGCTGTACAGCAAGCTGCTCAAACCGTAGGTGTCAAACTAACAGCAAAAAGTGTAAATTTTTTGACAGAATGTGTAGGAAATGATACACGTCTACTATACAATGAGCTAGAGAAATTGCGGCTTTATGCTGGAGGTAACAACCAACCACTAGATGTAGATATGCTGGCACGTTTAGTTCGTAATACTACACACAATAGCTTGAAGTTGGCAACAGCAATTAGAACTGGCGATACCCCTAAATCCTTGGCTTTAGTAGCCGATCTTTTGGATGCATCGGAACCAGCTTTAAAAATAGTTGCCACATTAATTGGACAATTTCGTACTTGGTTATGGGTAAAAATTATGATGGAAAGTGGAGAACGTGATCGACAAGCGATCGCAAAAGCAGCAGAAGTTGCTAACCCCAAACGCATTTATTTTTTACAACAAGAAGTTCAATCCCTTTCCGTACCACAACTAGCATCTACCTTGCCCTTACTTTTAGAATTAGAAGTTAGTCTCAAACAAGGAGCCAATGAAACATCTGTGCTTAAAACAAAAGTGGTAGAACTTTGTCAAGTATGCCAAATAACTTGACAATAAATATCAAGTTTATATGGACACAGGTATTTCTGGAACTTATCCTTCAGAAAATAGTTCAACTTTATTAACAAGTTTTAACTAACAGTTGTTTTTCACACAGACAATGAAGAAGTCATCCCTACTATCTAACCTACAGCAGATGCTTTACAAATCCTCATTTTTTGCCGTCATTACTGCCACAAGTTTAGCTGGTACTACTTTAGTTTTCAACTCTAAAGCTGAAGCCCAAAGTGTACGCGTACCTACCACCACAGAAATCAGAAATTATGCCGACGTATTATTAAAAATGGAGCCTCAGCGACAAAGAGCTTTTGAGGAAATCAAAAAAACTATACCTAACCGTCGAGATGGTGTTCCCAAGATAGTTTGTAATGATAACAATAGCATTAATGGTCTCCCCGGCAGAGCTAGAAGTATTGCTGTTAGATTCTGTCAGCGTTATCAACAAATAGTTGAAGATAATGATATGGATATTGACCGCTTCAATGAGATTACCGAATCACTCACAAATAATGATGAGCTGAAGAATAGTATTTACGAGCGTTTGCTAGAAATCCAAAACCAATAATCATTCATTAATGTTACCTGTAGAGTTACATCTATTTAGGTATAGATAATTGCTTCTGATTTGATAAATATATGAATCTTCAGGTGCATATACAATTACATTGACTTTGCGTAAATTCCTATTCTTAAAATCAGATATTGGGTTGATGTTCAAATATTTATAAAAACAATCAATTATTGTATTCGCTCAGTGAATTGGGGTAAGAAGAAAAAAGGTAAAGCTAGGGTTTGTTTCTGGGAAACAGAATCATTACCTACCCTCAATTGACAATTTATAATTAAAATAAGATAACTGTTGACTGGAAGAATAGTGATGACAGTGCAAGACTTGCAAAAGCAGGCATTGGAATTACCAATTAAATATCGCTGGCGTTTAGTTCAATTTCTGTTAAAATCAATTCAAAAAGAAACCCTGTCCTCTATTTCTCCAGGCTCAAACATAAAGACTTTGAAAAAGACTTTTAAGGATCTTCATCCTTGGACTCAAAGTCTGGTTGGTGCAATCCAGCTAGGAGCAGAAAACCCATAGAATTCTTGTAGATTATCTAGAGGAGAAATACCGTTGGAACGGGTAGTGTTTGATGGTTATAAGTGCAACTGCGATCGCAACTACTGAATTAGCAAAAGCGATCGCTCAAAATAAATTATCTACTGATAAACTAAAAATATCAAGTCCAGTCATAATTTGCATAGTTTTGGCAGCGTGCCATGCAACCGGGAGCAAAGCGAATCTACCAACCTGTCACGCCCATACAATCAGGGTTAAATAACTTTTTGGTATGCGGATTGGGTAGTTTAGGTCAGTATTGTGCCAAAATCCTGAAAGAATTTGATGTTAATGTCAGAGCAATAGATAAAATAGAACCCGGAAATTGGGAAATTCCCGAATTACCAGATTTATTAGATACCTTGGTAATTGGTGATTGTCGCCAAGCTCAAGTATTAGAAAGAGCCAAGGTTAAGCATTGTCAGGTAATTTTGTTAGTAACTGATGACGAACAGGTAAATATTCAAGCAGCTTTTGCAGCCAGGTTACTTAACCCCCAAATTCGCTTAGTCATTCGTTCCGGCAAACAAAACCTCAATCAGCTATTAAGTCAAAATTTAGGTAATTTTGTCGCCTTTGAACCCAGTCAATTAGCTGCTAATGCTTTTGCTCTGGCAGCTCTAGGTAATGAAACTCTGGCTTGTTTCTCCCTAGATAATGAGTTGATTCAGGTAATACAGCGACAAATTCAACCAGAGGAACCTTGGTATTATCAACGCCATATTTTTGAGTTGAATACACACCTGCGTCGAGTTTTAAACTACTACCCTGCCAATACAGATCCCCAACTCACCAGCGAATTTTACCAATGGCATCCCCAACAGCGATTACAAGGGGGCGATACCCTGGTTTACATTGAGAGGGGTAAGGATTTAGCGATTCAAAAACCCGCAGCTACGGCTAACTCCCAACGTCGTCAACTTTCTTGGAAAAAAATTGCTCGTCACCTTTCTTGGCATAGTTGCAAACAAAAACTGATTCAGTGTTGGCAAAGGATAGATTTACATCCTTCTCTACGGATAGTTATAGTGTGTGGCGTAACTATATCTTGCCTAGGGATTACTGGTATCTTGATATATTTGCTCTCCTATCCAGGAGTGAATTTCATAGATGCTTTTCATACCACAGCCAGCTTACTTTTAGGTGGATATGGGGATGTATTTGGTGGGGTAAAGTTAAATGAACCAATTCCTTTATGGTTGCATTTGTTTAGTTTGGGGTTAGCCTTAGTAGGAACTGCTTTGATTGGTGTAATGTATGCACTGTTCACAGAAAATCTCTTAAGTGCAAGATTCCAGTTCTTAACCCGTCGTCCATCAATTCCCAAACAAAATCATGTTGTTGTGATTGGTTTAGGGCGTTTAGGTCAAGGTATAGCCAGATTTTTACAAGAGTTTAAACAACCATTGGTAGGAATTGATAACCGTGAACTAGATCAACATATCCTACCACAGATGCCATTGATTATAGGTGAGTCAATCAATGCCTTGAGTAAAGTTAACCTGAATCATGCCAGAAGCATAATCGTGGCAACGAACAACCAAATGATTAATCTAGAGATTGGTTTAATTGCCCATAATGCTAGTCCCCAAGCAGGGTTAGTAATCCGGATGTTGGAGCGGAATTTTAGTGAAACTTTGGGGCAATTGTTACCTTTTGCCAAAGTACTATGTACAGAGGTGTTAGCGGCAGAAGCCTTCGTTGCTGCCGCTTTTGGAGAGAACATTCTTCACTTGTTCCATGCCCACAACCAGACTGTGTTGGTGACAGAATATAAGATTGCCGCCGATGATACTTTAAATAAATTACTGTTGGCTGATGTGGCATATGGTTATGGGGTAGTGCCTATTTTGTATCAGAAGTCAAGCCAACAAATATCTAAATGGATGCCCTCTGATGATATTAAACTAAAAGTAGGCGATCGCCTAGTAGTATTGGCAAATATCGAAGGTTTAAAACGGATTGAACAGGGTACATTAGCTTCTCGTCCTTGGCTACTCCAGGTAGAAAAAGGGAATGCTATCAATTCCTCATTTGAGGGAGTCAGAACCATAGCCCGTATTTCTGGATGTTCCCTGGCTATGGCGACTAAGGTAATGGAGGAGTTACCAGCAATTTTACCCAAACCTTTATATAATCATCAAGCCCAGCGTTTAGTGCGCGAGTTAGCTCAGGTAAGAGTTACAGCACACTTGTTACCAGTGGAGGAGTAATAAGTAATAAGTAATAAGTAATAAGTATTTTGGCTCTCCCACACATTTTTTTGTTCACCCCTGATAGAGTGTGGCGAACTCAGGAAAGATGGGGTAAGTTAATACGCAGCTAAATTGTATAAAGTAAAAAAATCAGGTAATTGTAGTGCGGGCATCCTGCCCGCTTTATGTATACAACTTAGACGTTTAACAGCTTAATAATTCTTCATTCTAAATTCTAAACCTCATCCATCTTGAGAACTGGAGTTTTCCGTTCAAGGGAAATACCAAAAAATCAATGATCCTGTAGGGGCACGGCATCAGTCAGCTTACAACCTATAGAAGAAGATTGCGGGTGCCGTGCCCACCTCAACCGATTGAATATTCGTAAGCAAAAACTATGGGTTTCAAAGTAGATGTGGTTTAAATTCTAAATTCTAAATTTCCCTTGACAATGAGATGATAACCTGATGCATATACTCAGCTGAGGTTCATCTCATGGTTTGGCAGCGTCCAGATAGTCGTAAATCCGATCAACTACGTCCTATTACCTTTGAGCAAGGGTTTACCAATTTTGCTCCCGGCTCCGTCTTAGCGAAGTGTGGCAATACCCAAGTACTTTGCACAGTGAGCATTGAGGAGAGAGTACCAAGATTTTTGTTAGACAGTGGTAAAGGTTGGTTAACTGCCGAGTATCGGATGTTGCCATCAGCCACCCAGCAGCGACAGCAAAGGGAATTATTAAAATTATCTGGAAGAACCCAAGAGATTCAGCGATTAATTGGACGTAGTTTGAGAGCAGCAATAGATTTTGAAGTATTGGGAGAACGAACCCTGACAGTGGATGCAGATGTATTGCAAGCAGATGCAGGAACTCGAACCACAGCAATTACAGGTGGATTTGTTGCCTTAGCGGGGGCAATAGAGCGATTATTACACCAGGGTATTTTAGAGCGATCGCCCCTCATAGGACAAGTAGCAGCGATTTCTGTGGGTTTATTAGATGGAGAACCCTACTTAGATTTAAATTATGACGAAGATGTGGCTGCGGATGTAGATTTTAATGTGGTGATGAATCAGCAATTAGGCATTATTGAAGTGCAGGGAACCGCAGAAGAGGGTAGTTTCACTCGTTCCCAATTAAATCAACTTCTAGACTACGCAGAAAAAGGCATTCAAGAATTATTATTAGCCCAGCAAGCAGCTATGAAAAAATGGAAAGAGCATATTGCTAAGGGGTGAGTTAGAAGCGAAAAGTAGGGAACATCCACCAACTTTTTTTCAACTGCGATTTGATAAATGTTGCCTTGCTCTCACACCGTATTATTGTCGGTGAGTATATTTTATCAAAGAAACATACCCCCATACCCCCATGCGATCGCCGTCAGGCAGCACCTCTATTAATGCCGGGGGCATGACTTGTTTGATATTGTTGGCAATCCGGTTGTTTTGCAGAGGGCACGGCGTGTTTGAGATTGTTGATAATCCAGTTGTTTGGTAGATGCCGTGCCCCTACGGGTGATGCGGTTTTAAAAATATAAATCCAAATCAATCATCCCATCCTCTGCCTGGTAATTTTCATCCTCAGCCCACTGGCGGGGATTATTGCCAATATATTGGCGCACTCCATCCAAATTCATTTCAATGCGAGTAATACTTTCAAAATAATTACGTTGCCAGACAGGGGGTTCTTTTGTTCTACGCATCAGGTTAATTCGCTTGGTAACAGATGATTTGAAAGAACGAATGACTGTAGGGATAGAACCAGGGACAGGTTTACTGAATTGTTCTTGCGTCGTCAGTGATAATTGTTTGCATTTTCCTTCATCAGTAATAATGAGAATGCCATGTACATGATTCGGCATCACCACAAATTCATCTAATTGGATGTGAGGAAAGCGACGAGGAAGTCCCTGCCAAAAAGTGTAAACAATTTTACCCAATTGATTACACCACATTTCCCCATCCACCACATCACCGAACCAATATTGTTTTTTGTAAGTGCAAATTGTGACAAAATAGGCCCCAGGCTGTGTGTAATCATATCCTGGCAGACGAATAGAACTGCGGTGATATTTTTTACCCTGGTATGTCATCACAAAGACATTGAATAAGAATAATCAATAACAAAATTGTGCTTTGATGAACAACGTAGGGGCACGGCATCGACAATCTTTCGGTGATGCCAAAATCTGCATATCGCCGTGCCCACAACCGATTATTCCCACACGCGTTCACCCTAAGGAGGCTCCTCTGGAGCATCGCTTACGGTTATTACGTATAGATATTTACCATAGAGGCACGGCATCGACAATCTTTCGGTGATGCCAAAATCTACATATCGCCGTGCCCACAACCAATTATTCCCCCATGCCAAAATCTGCATATCACCGCCCCATGAGGTTACACATACTGGAAAGCATCATCAGTAATATCCAAACTGTTCACGCCTTCAAAGATTGCCACCAAATCCCCATTGCGGGAGAGTAATACATCACTACCTTGTGCTTGTGTCAGATAATCGCTAACAACACCATAAAGCTGTACCACATCTTCACTGTCTACAAAGTCCTTGATGACAACATAATCTTGACTACCTTGGGTTGCGTAATATGCCTGCGTTGCATCACCAAGTATAAACGTATCTGCACCACTTCCACCAGTAAGGGTATCCCGTTCAAAATAACCAGCAGCATCAGCATCAGTACCATTAAGAATATCATTGTCGGCACCCCCATCGAGTACATCATGACCACTACCACCAGTTAATTTGTCGTTACCAGACAATTTAATCTCAATGATTCCCCGTAACTGGGCATCAACGTCTACATCATCCCACTTATCCGTACTCTCATCCCAAACATGACTGAGCACAGCGTAGTCTTGCGTTCCCTGATAATCGTCAGGTTGCCCGAGTGCCCAGTCAGTATAGACTTCTGTATTTGCTTCTCCCAAAACCCAGTCAGTCACTTCACCGCTAGCCCACTTCCATGTTCCTTCAGTTTCTGCATCAGAAAACCCAATCCATAAACCCTCTGTTGTCCCAAAGGTATCTTTTAGCCATTGATTTTCTACAGCATCATTAATTGTGACTAAGTTACCACCTAGACTTTCAGCGTATGCTTGCGCTTCTGACCAGGTCATTGTGGAATCAGTGAGTAAATAGCGACTACCGTTGTAAGTAATTGCCCCATCCGGAATCGTACTGTTAACTGCACTACCTTGATACTGAGTTAATTCAGTAATCTCTTCGTTATTTAAAGCACGATTATAAACACGAGCATCATCTATCTCACCATCAAAATGACTACCAGTTAGATCCGCACCTACAACCAAATCTTGGGTAGTTGTAGCAAAAGTGATATCTGTGGAGACAACATTAGAATCTAGTTGTCCGTCAATGTAAAACCTGATTGCATCACCATCATAGGTAATCGCAACATGATGCCACTGATTAGTTGTCAACTTGGTATTAGAGAGCCACTCTCCACTTCCTACACCACCAGAAATACTGTAATTGGCTGTGAAAGAAAGGCTACCATCAGCACGCAGATCCATCGCATAAGGAATATCACTAGTTCCTTTGGTAATAATGCCTTGCCAATCGTTAAAGTTGTCAACATTGATCCAAGCAGCTAAAGTAATTTGGTCAGTAATATCCAGTTCTGGAGCATCAGATACTACAACCCTGTCATTGGAGCCATCAAAACTCAAGGCATTGCCAATTTGACCATTAACCCATTGAGAGTTATCACCTGAGAAGTTGGTAAGAGTACCATTGTGAGAGTCTGTGGCATCTGTTGCTTGTGTTCCACTGGTTTCATCGAATGTCCAGTGACCTACTAATCCCTGGTTTAAGGTTCCTATTATGCCACCAATATCATCACCGTAGATAACATCATTACCGGAATTACCATAAATAGTATCACTGTCGGCTCCACCCACCAGAAAATCGCTACCACCAGCAACAGACCAATCAATTTCAATGATGCCTTGCAACGATGCATCGCTATTATAATCACCCCATTGCAGCCCACCAGAACCGTCATTATAATTCATCCGCACATAGGGACTACTGTTATTTGGTTCACTAGGTGCCCAGTTGGTGTAAGTAACTTTTTCACCATTAGCCCATTGAAAACTACCTTCGACATCTTTGTCACTGAAACCAATCCATAACCATTCACTGGTGCCAAAAGTAGTTTGTAACCAGGTTTCTTCAGCAGCATCATTGATTGTAACTAAGTTACCGCCCAGACTTTCAGCTTCAGCTTGCGCCGCTGACCAAGTTCCTGCTGTACTCAGTATGTAAGTACTTTGACCATAAGTGTAGTAGGTATAACCCTGAGGAATCATAGGGTTAACACTACCGTCATTAAACTCATCTTCACCGTAGATGACATCATTACCAACATCACCGAAAATGATGTCACTGCCACTACCACCCCTAAGGACATCGCTATTGTCTGACAGTTGTAGTTCGGGGGCTGCCACAGGTATAAACTCAATATAATCAATGCGAGCATATTCCGATGCATTCGCAATTCCTTGCAAGAAAATCTCATCGCCCTCTTTGACTACAATGCCACTAGCAACAGTACGGGTAACAAAATTCTCAGTTCCAGGGAAGTCTGTACCCAAGTCTTGATCAAGTAGCCATGTATCCTCCACTCCAGCAACTTTCACGGTAATCTCGGATACGCCATCGTTTTCATCGTGGTAGCCGACGACGACATCGTAGAATCCCGTAGCACCAGTAAAGGTGGTAGTTGCAGTTACAATACCACCAGCAGAACCTGTCTTAATCAAACTACCACCAGAGGCAAAAGTTTGGGCTTCCGTTTGGTAGTCGCCACCCAAAGTCATCGCCTCAGCTTCAAATTTGACTGTGCTGATTGTCGGAGAAGTATCGGTAGTGGAACTATTGGTAGAAGAACTGTCTGGTGTTGGGGAATCAACACGCACAAATTCCACATAGTCTACTCGCACGTAACCTTCATCACCGCCATAACCTTGGATTTCAATGACATCACCAGGATTGAATGTTAAGTCTGTGCCCACAACTCTGGTCTGGGTTGCACTTCCACTGACCCACCAGCTATCTAATGATACCCCGCCAACCCTTACGCTGAGTTGGGGACTCTCATCATCATCATCATCATCATCTCCCCCACCAGAATAAGCAATTACCAGATTATAAGTACCCGCATCCCCATTAAA
>JASJCJ010000159.1 GCA_030066045.1 Calothrix sp. MO_167.B12 | reverse complement strand
GGGGAGACCCCAAGACCGTACTGCCTCACCACCGCAAGTGTTTCACCGCAACGGAGTGGCTCCCCAACCTACAATTTATGCCAATTTTGGGTTTGAAAACACGCCCTAGTGGTCTGTCCCATTAGTTCTGATAGGAAAATAATTGTAGTGGGAGCGTCTCGCTCCCTGCTGTAAAGAAGCGGGCAAGATGCCCGCACTACAGCAGCTCTTCAAAATTAATGGGACAAAATACTAGGCAAGCATCAGTTTTTTACTAAATGGGAGGTGTCAACAATAGCTTGACAGATATCCTGTTCATTGAATGGCAACATTTATTACAACCATTCTCTGTGAAAGCAGTTGTAATTCAGGAAACCTTCCAACTGTTGGTGACGGCTTACTCTTCTCCAGAACGTCAGTACCATACTTTGTCACATATTCATCATGTTCTCACAACAATTAATAGTTTACAAAAATACACTCAAAATCTGAGTGTGGTAAAACTTGCAGCTTGGTTTCATGATGTGGTTTATGACACCAGAGCTAGGGATAATGAAGAACGTAGTGCAGACTATGCACAGAAATTGCTAAGTAGTTGGGGTATTCCAGCTACCATTACAAACATGGTTAGCCGTCTGGTTCTTAACACCAAAAATCACCAGGCTGATATTGAAGATATTGATAGTCAAGTTCTATTGGATGCCGATTTAGGGATTCTAGCTGCCCATCCAGAAGAATATCAAAGATATGCCCAGGCAATTCGTCAAGAATATGGCTGGATGTCAGGAATAGACTATATATTAGGTCGTCAGCGGGTTTTAGAGCAATTTTTGCAACGTCAGCAGATTTATTTTACCCCTCTGATGTTTGAGCAATGTGAAAATTCTGCCCGTGCCAATATTCAAGCAGAAATTCAATATTTGCAGAATTTGGCACATTAATTAATTAGTCCTCATCCTTTCTTCTACCTTCACCACGGTGGGGTGTTTCTGTTTCTGGGGATGCGGTTGCTATGTTTAACTCACCCACTTCATGATGATTGATTGCTTGCTGCGCCCGAAATACGCGGGTACGCACGGCTAAATCTGTATCTTGTTGTACTAACTTTTCTAATTGGGTGATAATTTGCGATCGCAAACTAGGCTGAGTGTATTTTACTACCTTTGCCAAGGATTCCAAACCCGTGACAGCAGCATAGCGTACTATCCACTCCGGATCTACACATACAATTATTAAAGTTGATAATACTTGAGTTTGTGCGGGCAATACTTGCAACCTTGGCATTTGTTCCCAGCGAATAGTACCCAATCCCCTGGCAGCAGCTCGACGTACACTTAAAGCAAAGTCATTTTCAGCCGCTTCTAGGAGAATATCTAACCCCCGTGGATCGCCAATTCCAGCTAAAGCACGAACAGCCCAAGCTCTAGCTCCATAGTTATAATCATCAATTAATTCCAGCAAAGGCTTTACCGATGGTTCCCCAATCTTTATCAGCCCATCTACAGCCGCCACAGCCGCCCCTGGATTGTTATAACCTAAGGCTGCAATTAGTGTGGGAATAGATTCTGACAAACCTGCTGCGGCTAAATCTTCCACCGCATCCAATAACTTGGCTGAGGAATCTGCTGCTTCAACTGCTTTAATTAATTCTTGGGCATTAGAATTCATAATTCATAATTTAGAGCAAGGAGTCCATTAAATTCATCACCTTCACTACGTCTGCTGATAAATGGGGGGATGATGTTTGCTTGACTTGATGTTCCAACAAACCCTTGAGGGAAATAAGTTTTAAACTATTCTCTGCTAAAGTTTGAGCGATCGCTTCTGCCGCTGGCAAGTATCCAATGGCACCAACATCAGCTAATGCAGCCCTACGTAATTGTAAATCTTCTCCCCCTAAGGCCTGAATCAATATTTCTCCATACTTGTCTTGTTGAGTTAATTGATACATAGCCCGGGCTGCTGAATACTGTACCCGCTCTATGGGATGTTCTAAAAATGGTATTGCCAGGGATATATATTCTTGAGCTTGCAAAGTTCCCAATGCTTCTAAAATTGAATCATAAGGCTGGGCAAAGTCAGGTTGTTCTGCTACTAATTCCTCACCCTGTAAACCCATTTTTAATAAATCTATCAGGGGCAAAATAGCTCTTGCATCCCCTAACATTTCTAAGGATTGTGCCGCAGCTTCCCGCACATAAAAATCACTACATTGCAAACTCTCAATCAATGGTAACACCGCTTGGCGATCGCTTAATTTTCCTAATGCTCTGGCTGCATTCCGCCGCAGGGGATATCCCCCTTCCGGGGTTCGATCATCTTCATCATCCAAGGCTTTGATTAACCCCGTTACCGCCGCAGCTTCCTTGACACGAAACCTACCTAACCACCAAGCAGCATAAAAGCGCAAACCTAAATCTGAGCTTGACAAATTGGCGATCGCCTGTTCTACCGTTAAAGACTCACCATTACTATTGGTATCTGTTGGTGGTAATGACTCAAGTTTTTCTGTAAGGGGATTAGACATGAGACAACTAACTATAGCTTCTGTTTCAATACTTCTGTTTCAGACGTGACATTCTCTAAGATTGAACCACCTTAAATCTTGAAAATCCCCGATCACAAAAAACCAATCAATATTAGTAATTGCTAATTTTGCTACTTTTTGTGGCTATTGTTTTTTGTAATATTAGTCATCAACTTTTAAACATAAAACTGCCCGGAAAGATAAACAACTCCTAACTGCTTGCTAATAGCTGCTTACCTTTTCCGGGCTAAATAAATTCTCTAGCTCAGAGAGTTGATTGCATAATCGATGTAGGAATTAGCTTCAACAGCAGGATCACCACTTAAACCGTGGTTAGCTTTGATATATTTCAAAGCTTCAATATACCAGCTAGGAGACAATTCAAATGTCTTGTTGATTTCTGCTAAACCACCAATCAGGTAATCATCCATAGGACCTGTACCACCTGCAACTAGGCAGTAAGTAATCATCCGCAAGTAGTAACCAATGTCACGTACACACTTTGCCTTACCTGTAGCTGTGGAAGCGTAGGCAGGACCTTCCATTTGGGTGGTGTAGGGGAACTTGGTATATACTGCTTGAGCAGCACCTTCAGCTAATCTGGATGCACTGCTACTCAAGGTTTTTGCTGCTTCTAAACTAGCAGAAGCTTGGCGGAAACGACCAAATGCAACTTGGATTTCGGTGCTGGAAAGGAAACGTCCTTGGGAATCAGCAGCTGCAACAGCTTCGGTCAGGGGGGTCTTCATTATTTTGGTATCTCCCTTTTGACAAATTTCTGGTTGATATTATGTTGATAACTGACAACAAATGTGAATATGTCAGCTTCATTCTCAATTATTTGGCTTATGCTACAGCACCAGCAGCTTGATCAAAGTAGCCAGATATTTCTGACATTAAAGAGCTGCAATCACCTCTGGTAATACCATTGGAGTCATTAGCAATTGCGATCGCTGCTTCTTTCATTTTTTGTACGCCTACTGCTACGGAAGCACCAGGAGTTCCCAACGCCAAGTAGGTTTCCCGTAGACCATTGAGACAACGGTCTTCTAGTACGCTGGCATCACCTGCAAAGGTCGCGTAGGTGATATAGCGCAAAATAATTTCCATATCGCGCAAACAAGCAGCCATACGACGGCTGGTGTAAGCATTACCGCCAGGAGCAATTAGTTGGGGCTGTTCGGCAAACAAAGAACGAGCTGCATTAGCCACAATAGCGGAAGCATTGCTGGTAATGCGGTTCACAGCATCCATACGCTTGTTGCCGTCTGCAACCATTGCACTCAAGGCATTCAGCTGAGACTCACTAATGTATTCGCCTCTAGCGTCAGCTTGGGAAACTACTTTTGCAAATGCATCTAACATCGATTGAATCTCCTAGTAGTTTGAGAAAAGAATCGTGGAGTTGAAAACTGAAAATATCAGCCAGTTTCTGATATCAGGCTGCCTGAGCAGATGGGAAGGAGCAACAACAGATATCAATGTATCAGTCTAAGGTTTCTTGGCTGCCAGGTGAAATCTTTTTTCACAAAAGTTTATATTAGTTATGAAAGACTGCAATACCCTGCTAATCAAGAATTTAGGCTACCTCAAAAATGTGGTTTCCCTCCTAAATTCATTTTATACAATGCTATTGTCCCCTTATCTGTTACAAATTGTTTTTAACTGATGCACTTTCTTTACATTCCTTTACAGTATTAGTCTTTTAAAAAACGCAATACTCTCTAAGGAAACACAGGGAAATCTTGACAGGGTAAGAGGAAGGAAGTGTTTCTTTCATTTGTTGTTAGCCCGAAAATTGCGGTAGTCGGAGGCTGACAAACAACCTACAAGTTGAAACGTTTCTTGTTTGCATATTTAACTTTATGGTTAAATACCTATGTGAATTTAGTGCACAGAGGACAATTTTCTTTCTAGATCGAATAAGAAGCCATGAATGTACTCCTCCGTCCATTCTTCTCCATAAAAACGCTTGAACATACCCCGTGCCGGGTCTTTTTCTGCCCGGTAGCGTAGATATCGTAACTGAGCGGCTTCAATGTCTTTTAGTTCTTGGGAATCTATAATTGGTTCTGCTTGCTCGACAAAATCTAGGTAAGCTTGCAGATAATCCTGAAAAGCTGCAAATACCTGAGTTTCCACCACACTAGTTTCTTGGGGACGAGTCCAGAGGAAAGCTGGAGAGAAAAATTGCTGTGCTTCTTCAGGGAAATCCCCTCCCCAGGTTAAATGCTCCTGGTGGGTATGAAACATGGGTAAAATTGGTTCGGTATACTTAGCTTGATATGCCGGATTGTCCCGGAATAATGGTTGCATATCCAGGGCAATTAAGTGTCCTCCCGGTAAAGTAACTAAATCTGCCCCAAAAAAGGGCAGATCGTAGTTAAGTTGTGGGAAGATAACAAAATTTAGGACTTGCAGAGCCTTACCCCCTTGAACATGGGCGGCACGAATTTGTCGCAATTTTGGGGTTTGGAAAGCATGACTGGTGGTAACAACAGTTGCTTCGTTTTTTCCCTTACCTACGGTAGCTGTCTTAGAATCAAACCCTTCCGGTATCGGATAAGGCATTAAATCTAGGCGCGATTCCATGTAGTCAATTGCATGATCCAAAAACGGCTGATAGAGAGTCATTACAGTTATCAGTTAATTAGTTATTGGTTAACCCATGTAAAGATTGAGAAGATACCAAATTAGCTGTTAGCTATCTTTTGCTCACGCCCACTGCTAGAGGAACAGCATCTTCAAATAAAAATTCATGGAGGAAACGCTCAGACCACTCATGACCAAAGTAACTGCTGAATAAACCAGATGCAGGGTCTCTCTCAGCACTGTATTGGTCATAGTCTTTTTGCGCCTGCACAATTCGCTGGATATCTTCTGGCTCTGTAAGTGGTTGAGCCTCCTCCAACATTTGCCAATATAAAGTTAAATAATCCTTGTAAGCTGCGAATAACCGTGTGGCAATGGTTTGGGGGTCTGTCTTCGCAAATAGCAAATACTTAGAAAAATACTGATTGGCATCATAGAACTTCATACCCAAGTCTTGTGCTAAGTCTGGGTAATCATCGTGTAATACTTTCAATTGCTCTATGTATTTTTTCTGGTATGCTTCATCCTGAAATAGAGGTTGAAAGTCCAAGACAATGAGATTTTTGACCTTACCAAAGGACAAAAAATCAATTCCTAACAGAGGTATATCGTAGTGATGACTGGGATAGATGACACTATTGAAAATTTGGGCACTTGACCCTGCATCAATATATGTGTAGCGAATTTTACGCAGTTGTGGGCATTGGTAACACCAGCTGCGAATGGTAGCAGGGTTTTTTCCCCTTTCACTTACTCGGGATTCTAGTCCCGTTGGGATCGACCGTTTTTGCAAGTCGAATCTTTTAAACAATTCTTGTTCTAGGTAATCAAGAAAAGGTTTATACATGGAGCCATGACTCATAGCGTCTCTATTTTTTCAGCATAGGATATATGAAAAAATGTTGTCTCTCCTTTTAGGGATAAAGCAACAATCCGTAATATGCCATCAAATCATGACAGAATAAACAGTTTTGTATATTTGTTTTACAATGCGATCGCCCAAAAGTCCCTAGGGCTTTGTCCCATTAATTCTGCCGGAGGGAAGGAGGGAAGGAGTAGGGGCGCATTGCGTGCGCCCTTGAGAGTTAGTCACAAAGCATTTTCATCGGCAGATTGTGAGATTGTGGGATTTGACCGTAGAGGGCTAACTAGATAAGTGTTAACGAATACCTAGCAAAATGGCAAAGTGATAGGGTTCAAGTATGAGTTTCTGAGTTGCGGTGATTGTCTTACCAGAGACAATATCTGTGAATGTCTTCTGCATTCCCAACAATCTCAGTTGCTTTGCCATAATTTCTTGTTCGTGTTCGCTAAAGTTAGCCAGTACCAGGACATTTTGTTCTCCATGATGGCGAAAATAGCTGAAGACGTGTTCATTACCAGAATCAACAATATCAGTGCTAGCACGAGTAAACGCAGGATTCTGTTGGCGGATTTGAATTAATCTCAATAATCCTAAATAAATACGTCCAGAAATGCTTTCTCCATCCTGACGCAATTCAGCTCGTTTCCAATCAAACCTAAGTCTGTGAACCCAACGGCTATCACCATCTTTTTCTGGGGATTCTGTATATTTGTAATCGTTGAGAGTCCCCAGTTCATCACCCAGGTAAATTAAGGGGATACCACCGATAGTCAGCAGAATTCCATGTAATAATAATATCCGTCGAATTGCAAATTCGATCTCAGTAGGGTCATTCTCATTCAAACCCATTTCTAAACCGCATAGAGACGCTGTGGTTCCAGAAATACGAGCTTCTCCCGTTTCTGGTTTTTCTTGAAAAGGCAAACCCCTGGCAAAACTACCTGGAAAGCGACCTGTATAAAAATCTGTCAAGAATTTCCGATGGTTATCAGGTTCAAACTGTAACTCCCGGGCATCATCATCGGAAAAAGCCCAACCAATATCATCATGGCAACGGATGTAGTTCACCCAGGCACAACCTTCCGGGAGGCTAAAGCGTTTTTCCATAGCGTGGCGTAGCAGGGAAACTTCCCTAGTAGCCAAAGCATTCCATAGGAGTGCCATTAATTGAGGATTATAGGAAAGTTGGCACTCTTCCTGGCTAATATATTTTTGCACCTCATCAGGATGAACAATTGCCTCTGATTTGAACACTACAGCCGGCGCAGCAATTCTAGTAATGGCGTTAAATGCTTGAATAATTACATGAGCTTCTGGTAAGTTCTGGCAACTAGTCCCCATTTTTTTCCATAAGAACGCCACCGCATCCAACCGCAGTACTTCTACCCCCACATTGGCAAGAAATAGCATTTCTTCAGCCATGCGACAAAATACTGCGGGATTCTCGTAGTTCAAATCCCACTGGTAGTTACAAAAAGAAGTCCATACCCACTTACGGATTTTATTTCTATAAGTAAAACTACCTGGATGCTCATCTGGAAATACTGGAGTCAAAGTTTCTTCAAAGGCATTGGGCACATCACGACTGGGATACATTCGATAGTATTCTTGACACTCAATATCTCCTACTAAAGCCATTTTTGCCCATTGATGCTCATCGGAGGTGTGATTAAACACAAAGTCAAGTACTAAACTAATACCGCGATGCCTTAATTCTGTAGCTAAGTCAGATAATTCTTCTATGGTTCCCAAAGAAGGGTTTACTTCTCGATAGCTACTGACAGCATAACCCCCATCATTGTCCCCTTCCGGACATTTAAACAAGGGCATGAGATGGAGATAGGTAATACCTAATTCTGTTAAATATGGTATGTGCTTACGGATACCTTCTAAATTTCCTGCAAACAGATCCACATAACACATTGCCCCTACTAAACGCTGGGATTGATACCACTGAGGATTTGCCTCCCGCATCACATCTAGTGCTTTTAACTCGTCTGAACGCTGAACCCACATTTGGGTAGCACTAGCGACGATATCTTCTAGGTGATAAAAGAAATCATATTGATGTCCGTAAAGCTGGTAGAGCAAGCTAAATAAATCGGGAAAATGGGTATTGAGGCGTTGTACGTAACTTTGCCACATTCCTTTATCAACTTGTTCGGCAAAACGGTTTTCTAGCCTGGGCATTAGACGAGATAGGGACTTAGCACTTTGCTTGTCACAGGAGACAGATTCACGCATGACTTTCATTGAGGCAATCTTGAAATCGTAAATACAACCTAACAGAGCATTTATAAAATAAATATTTAATCCCTGAATTGGTAAATTTTGTAGGTGGGTTCGGGGTTATGCAGGCAAAGCCTACTTGCCTTGGGGAAACGAATATTTCTGGCGTACCTGGTTTTCCTATTCCCGCAGGGCATCCTCAGATTTACTTATAAATAATTTCTAAGATTACTATGGGAATCCGGTTTGATTTGTGCATAACATGAGGTGTCTGTAGGGTGTGTTATGACTTTAGTCCAACGCACCAAAACCCTTACAGCATGGTGCGTTACGCTACGCGATAACACACCCTACGTGTTTTCAAAACATCAAATCGTAATCGTAATCCTATATGTTAATCTTTGATGCCAACTTCGTCTAAGTTGCTGCTTACTGGGTTTCGATCCAAAACTACCTTTCAGAGAAATATAAATATTTATATTGCAATTATCAATCTAGTGAAAACTCTGAAGAAACACAAGAGGAAGGGAGTGGATATCTCGTGTTTCTCCCATTCCTAGGGAGTGGTGTGCCGCCCGTGGGATGCTCTGAAGAAACACCGGGGAATAGAGGATGATGTGCCGCCGGTGGGGTGCTTTCATGAAATAATGATAAAAATACGATCGCATCCTGATTGAGACTGAATTAATATAAGTAAAATTACGGATATTTATGTCTTGTTTTTTGTCTCCATGCGTGAGCTAAAGAGTGTATTTGATTGATTTCTGCTGCGTCCATGCGTTTTAAATGTCCTAAGAGTAAATTCATACGTCCTTGGGATTGTAGCTTTTCTTGGTGGCGGGAAAGAAAATCCCAGTAGAAGAAATTGAAAGGACAGGCTTGTTTTCCTGTGCGATCGCGGGCATTATACTTACAGTTACCACAATAGTCGCTCATTTTGTGAATATAATTTGCTGAGGATGCATAGGGTTTGGATGCTAGTACGCCCCCGTCAGCAAATTGTCCCATGCCAATTACGTTGGTTTGCATTACCCAATCATGGGCATCTATAAAGGCTGCATGGAACCACCCTTCTATTTCCTGGGGAGACACACCTACAATTAAAGCAAAGTTGCTCAGAACCATTAACCGTTGGATATGGTGAGCATAACCCGTATGTTCCACTTGGGTAAGAATTTGGTGCAGACAGTTCATATCGGTGTGGGAACTATGCCAATAAAAGTCCGGTAATGGTTCGGTATGATTAAACCAGTTGCCTTGGGAATAGTCCTCATCCATGTGGTGATAAAGACCATACATATATTCCCGCCAACCAAGCACCTGACGAATAAATCCCTCAATGCTGTTTAATTCCAGATGATGTTCTAAGTAAGCTTGTTCAACGGCTGTAATCACTTCCAGGGGTTGCAGTAATCCCAAATTTAGGTAGGGGGAAATCATGCTATGCCACATGGTTTCTTCCCCCGTAATCATGGCATCCTGATAGGGACCAAAAGTTGGCAATCTTTGGGTAATAAAATGTTCGAGTCCAGCAAGAGCTTGTTGGCGAGTTACACCCCAACGGAAAGGTTCTATTTCTCCATACCCAGGAAAATTTAGTGACTTAATTTCATTAATTACCGATTGGGTAATTTCATCTGGTGTAAACCATAAAGTTGGGGGAGTTGGCAAATTATGTCGAGGGGGTTGACGATTTTGCTTGTCGAAATTCCATTTACCCCCAACAGGCTTACTCCCATCCATCAAAATATTAAATCTTTTTCGTCCGGCTCGGTAAAAATCTTCTAACAGCAGCCTTTTCCGAGACTTTGCCCACTTTTGAAAATCTGCAATACTCCATAAAAAATGGTTGTTAGGGACAATATTAATGGGACAATTTAGTTGTATATTATTGATTAACCGAGTAAAAGTGCGATCGCTAGGATTCATTACCCTGACTTCGGTAATATTATATTCCTCGATCCAATCGTTCAAGGCAGGTGTAAACCCATCCACAATTTTATAGGTAACCTGCCAATCTTGCGATCGCAATTCTTGGGCAAAGTGACGCATGGCTGACCATACCAGCACCAATTTTTGTTTATGATATGGTCGTTGCTGGGCATAATGGCGAGATTCAATTAAGATAACAGGGGTGTGTTTTCTTTCCTGTTCGCAGCTAGCTAAGGCTGATTGTCCACTCCAAAGTTGATCTCCTAATACCCAAATACCAATAGTCATTTCAGTTATCAGTTATCAGTTATCAGTTAACAGTTAAGAATACAGAATGGGAAAATTTCTAAATTCTAAATTCTAAATTCTAAATTCTAAATTCTAATTGGCTGTTTGGTCATATAATTCTAGATTTTGGTTAAATTTTCGATGCCTGTTCATAAATTTTCTCATTTGCCTGTACTGATTTAAAGAAATCCACAACAGGATGGGGATAATCTACTCCCAATCTAACTCCAAAATTCTTTTGTTCTGTTACAGATAACTTCCACGGTTCATGTATTTTATCTCCAGGAATTGAAGTTAGTTCTGGCAACCAATGTCTGATATATTCTCCCTTGGGGTCATAATCTTTAGATTGTTTGGGAATATTAAAATAACGAAAGCCACGGGCATCATTACCTACACCGGCGGTGTAATTCCAGTTTCCCCAATTACTACAAACATCGTAATCAATTAACAGCGATTCAAACCATTCTGCCCCCATTTGCCAATTAATTCCTAAATTTTTAGTCAGGAAGCTAGCTACATTTTGTCTACCTCGGTTAGACATAAAACCAGTTGTAGCTAATTCCCGCATATTGGCATCAACTAAGGGATATCCTGTATTCCCCTCTTGCCATAATTGAAACCTTTCCCAATCTTCCTTCCAAGGTATTCTGATACCCTGCAAACCAGATTGGCGAAATATTTTTTTACCATGTTTTTCACAAATAAAGCGGAAAAAATCCCGCCACAGTAATTCAAATACTAACCAATAGGTAGAATTATTTTTTATTCTTTGCTCCTCATATGCTTGCACCTGCTCATATATATAACGGGGTGAAAGACAACCCAAAGCCAACCAGGGAGAAAATTTAGAAGAGTAATCTGCTCCCAACATCCCATTACGGGTTTGTTTATAATCTTTGAGACAGTTTTGTTGCCAAAAATAATGTTTTAACCTTGCTTTACCTGCGGTTTCTCCACCTTGGAATTGTAAAACACCTCTTTGCTCATACTCAGGTAAATCTAATCCCAAGTCAGCTAAACTAGGAAGCTCACCTACTTCTATATCCGGCAATTTTGGTAATTTTTGGGGAGTGGTAAAAGTCGTCTCAACTGTAGATTTTTTCTCTACTTGTTTGCGAAAATTGGTAAATAGCTCCGGAAGCTGAACAACATCAAAGGGGAGATTATCTGGATGATAAAGGGTTGCTCCCCAAAAGCGAGTGACAGGAACCTGAAGTTGAGATAATGCTGTTTCTAAGGCTGCTTCCACACTCAATTCTTCGGAAGTTACCTCACCTTGAAAGTAAACAGCGTCAATTTGTAATTTCTTAACTAGAGAGGGAATAATTTCTTCTGGTAAACCCTGACGGATGACTAGGTTACTACCTAAATTTTGTAGAGAATTGCGTAAATCAGCAACACTTTCCAGTAAGAATTTAGCTCGAAAAGCACCAGTCTTAGGAAATCCAAAACTAGTGGTAGCAAACTGTCGCCCATCGAAACAGTAAAATGGAATCACCTGAGCCTTTGCTTGTATAGTCTCATACATCGGTTCATGATCATGAATACGTAAATCATGGCGATACCAAATTAAAATTCTTTTCCCACTCATACATGAATATTCAGCGTGAAACTCTATTCAGATTTAATCTGAAATAAAATATAAAACCTCACCCTGTCCTATCGGACATCCCTCTCCTTATTAAGGAGAGGGAAAGATTTTTACGCAGTAAAAACGAGGATAAGGTTCAACGATAGATTTGTATATTATTTAGTCTACCTTCTTTAGACCACTATTCCGCGATCGCTCAAGTCAATACCCTTACTTTTAATGTTATGAGTTGACAGTTGATAGTTGTCATCATTGTGCATCGAACAAATAACCTCAATGCACCTGTAGTTACAGCAGTTTTCATCTATTTGAACCACATCTTCATGTAGGGGTTTAGCAGTGCTAAACCCCTACGGTGTGGTCTATTTACCTGAAAATCGCTGTAAGAAAAATGGCGTTGCTGATTGAAAATATGAATTAGCCGGGCTACGCCCCGCTTCGCTAACACGCAAAGACGCAAAGAATTGTTGTTTATTCATGCCCAAAATGTAAATTCATACTCCAATTCGGCAACGCCAGAAAAATAGTAGGTTGGGTGGAACGAAGTGGAACCCAACACAAACCGAACAGACAACCTCAATCAATTTCCCTATCATGAAAAAATTTTGTATTCTCCAACACTTGAGCTACTCGTAAAATTAATGACTCATGATAAGGTGCAGCAATTAACTGTACACCCAAAGGTAAACCATTAGCACCCCATACAGGAACAGATAACACGGGTAAACCAATAAAAGATAATGGTTGGGTAAACAAACCTAAATGAGGGCGTACCAATATTTCTTCCCCATCCAAAATCATGGTTTGTTGTCCAATCAGGGGTGCGGAAATGGGGGTGGTAGGTGCGAGAATCACATCGACATTTTCAAATACTTCCCTCACCCTGTCTCTATACCATCGGCGGAAACGCTGTGCTTGGATATACCAACTATTAGGAATTAATGCACCTGCCAGAAATCTATCCCTGGTAGCTGGATCGAAATCCTGGGGACGGTTGCGTAATTTATCTAAATGCAGATTTGACCCTTCACAAGCTGTAATCACAAAAGCAGCTGCCCTCGCGCGAGTAGCTTCTGGGATATTTACATAGTTATTTACACTCAAAGTCTCAGCAACTTTTTTGACAACTTCTAATGCTTCTGGTGCTGCTTTCTCAGTAAAATAATCACCAGCTATTCCAATTCGTAAACCCTCAATACCTCGATTTAGTTGGGGTAAACAGGGTTCCACTGGACGTTTGGTACACACTGCATCTCGTGTATTCTCCCCTTGCAACACATCAAAAACTGTAGCAATATCTTCCACAGAACGGGCAAAAGGTCCTATATGGTCTAAACTACTGGAAAATAAAGCGACACCAGCACGGGATAATCTTCCGTAGGTGGGTTTGAAACCAAATACACCACATAAAGCCGCAGGTACGCGAATAGAACCATTAGTATCCGAACCTAGGGTTAAAGGAACCAAACCCCCAGCCACAGCCGCAGCAGAGCCTCCAGAGGAACCGCCTGCAACCCGATTTAAATCATGGGGATTGTGGGTAGCACCGTAATGGGAGTTCTCTGTGACAAAGCCATAAGCATACTCATCCATATTTAAGGCACCCACGAGTATGGCACCCGCTTGTTTTAACTTGGCTACCGCCGTTGCATCTTGGGTAGCTGGGGGATTTTCGGCGTTAATTTTCGCACCTACGAGGGTAGTTATTCCCCTGATATCAAACAGATTTTTCACAGCGAAGGGGACACCGGCTAATACACCGGGATTTTTCCCGGTGGCGATTTCTCTGTCAACCCTAGCAGCCTCTTGTAAAGCGGTGTCAGCAGTAATAGTTGTAAAACAGTTTAATTGGTGGTTCCTAGCCGTAATTCTTTGTAAAGTAGCTTGGGTGACTTCCACCGCGCTAATTTTGCGATCGCGCACCGCTGTAGCAATGGATACGGCACTCGCTGATTCTAGGTTCATGGCTCAAACACTGGTGCGGCTTCAACTTCTTCTGGTAAGGGAAATTCGTTGACAACTTGAGCAATTACCCTAATTCTGTCAAAATTCGCCACCACCCCATCAACATACTCATCTGGCAATTGTAAGTCTAATAGTGATGCCATTTGCTTGACATATGTAGTTGTATCAAATTCTTGGTTTATCATTCACCCTCAACTCTGTTCAGATTTTGATTAACAGCTTCACAAATTGGGAAAGCAAGCCTTCTCCAGCCCAATTAGGTTTTATTTTCGTATTCATAGGCATTTTTAACTCTGGGCAAGATAATTATATGAGGGAGTAGGGGCGGGGTTTCCCCGCCCGGAGTGAGGGAATGATTTTCATGGCTTGGTTGTGGGATTTTCCCGTGGGGGACTAACTTCTAAAGCGGCGAAATATACGGATAATTATGATAGTACATAAAATAGCGATCGCACCAATACCCAAACTCCAGAAAAAGACTTCTGCGCGGAAGCCAATATGCTGTTTGTAGTTATTGGGTTGTGCCAGAATTACCGCCGAACCAAGGGAACTGGTGGCAAGTCCCACACCGGCGATCGCAATGGTATTATTAAGCTGGCGATCGCTTTTGGTTTGTTCTAGGGTAATAATACCTTCGATGGTGCTGTTGAGATTTTGTAGTAATGTTAATCCGGGAAGGAAAGTAGTTGTATCTGCTGCAATTTGTCGCTGATATTTTTGGGCGTAAATGTCGCTTTCACTGAATATTTTGAGAAATTCCAAGTCACTGACTGGGTGTTTTTTTTCGATTTCGGCTAAACGCGATTGGTAATTATCTAAATTTAATTTAATGGTTTGATGCTGATTTTCTAGATAATTTAAGGCAATATTATAATCGGCAAGATTGATTAAATTATCGCTGAGAATTGATTGGAGATTATTTAATTTTAATTTATTATTTTTCAGTAATTTTGGTAATTCACTAGCTTTTTTGATTGCTGGTTGAATTTCCACATATTCTTTTTTCAGGATATTTTTTTGATAGCGGCTTTGATAGTAAGACCAGACTATTTTATGACGATATTGCCATAAACGGAGAAAATCTTGATAGATAGTTTTCACTTGATTTCTCATTTCATCTGGAGAGACATCATAGGGGAATAGCCAAATTAATATATGATGACTTTCTTGTCGGAATTTATCCCAAAAATCTTGACCCTTGACACCTAAATTTTGAGGACAATACCACAATTCAAAAATTGTCCCTGTTAATAACTTACCCTTGTCAATAAAATCCCGTTTCCAGTTGTAGTTGCTGATAATTTGGGTATAGCATTTTTGGGCAATCTCTTCTACTTCAGCATCAGTTTTATCACTTGTTAATTTGCCCCAAAGTAACCAGGTTTGTCCAATGGTACCTGTTTGTTGAGATATGCGTTGATTGATTTCCTGTTTTAAATTGAGGAAAGGTTGACTGTCAATATCTTTTTCGTCATCATCTGCCTTACCTTGTGCATCCAGTTTACCCGAATAATTGACTAATAAGGCATAAGTATCACTAAATTGTAGGGGGTAATAATAACCATCGAAGGGTGATGGAAATTTTCTCGTTCTCGTTTCTAGTAACTCAATGGCTTCAGCACTATTATCTTTAGATTTGAGGATTCGCGTACACCTTTCTTCAAAGCTATTTTCATCTAAATCGCCATATATTTTCTGGCAAAAATTTTGACAATTCTCCTCAATTTTGTTACTATCCTCACCCAAACCATCCTTGAGGTCGTAAACAAATAAATCAATGCTGGGATATATAATTTTCTCATCCATTTGTTTGTTTACCACTGATAAAATTGCGGATTCGTTTCAGGAGGTTCCGATTTACATTTTTTTTCGCGGTAGATACGGAATCACGACTATTAAAAGTATTAATTGCTGTATTAGTTAGTTCATTAGTAGGATTGGTAGGTAAAGGATCGGGTTCTAGTCCTTTGCTGCGCTCTCCAACTCCTGAGTATAAGTTAGCAAGCTCTTTTTGATAAAGCGGCTCTAGAGGAGCATAAATTTCAGCAATAATATCTAAATCATCGATATCATCAGGATCTTTTGTCAGAGATTTGCCAATTTCATTTAACTGTCTTTGGATATTTTCCGGTAAGGAATTATCTAATTGTTGTAGAGCGGTTAAAAATGCTGCCAGAACAATAACATTGTTAGGTTTCATAAGTATACTATGATGCAATGACTAACGCATCACATCATATATTTGAGATGTATTAAATAGAACTATGTTCAATAATATTTAACATTTGCCTAGCGACCAGATTCCCGACTTCTTCAAGAAGTCGTGAATCTTATTCTTGGTTTTTAACCAGTAATAATAAAACTAGCCCAATAATAAGGATTTTCAAAGCGTTTTTCCTTCTTTTTATCCTCATTCATTTCACTAATTCGAGGCTGTTCGAGATGTTTAATAAAACGATATAAAGAATGTATTGATTTATCATTTGGTGATAATTTTGGCTCGATAAGTCTATATATTCTTTCCAGCTTTCTATCTGTTAGATTACGCAACCATTTTGTCGCTTTCGCTAAAGCGATTTGTGGCGTTCTACCCTTACTTAATTGCCAATAAAAATAAATCATCACCAAACTACTCGCATCATCAGTTACTGTCCACAACGTACTGACGACATTACTCACCCCTTGGAACAGAAACGCGCTAACTAACCCCACATATTCTGTGGTAATGGTTTGGTTCCCCGTCACCGCAGTTTCGCAGGCGGAGAGACTCACCAGGCGGTAGTTACTCAGGGGTAGTTGCAGAATATCTGTGAGAGTCAGCCTATCCTCACCACTCAAAGCTAAGGCTGATGCTTGGGGATTATGAAAATTGTAGGTTCCATGGCCTGTAAAATGAAATATGTCATGTCCGGATTTGAGGGCAGATTCCAGATTTTCTTGAGTGACATGATTATCTGCAAGGCGTTGGTGATTGGGAAACATCCGGGTGATGGTAGCTGATTCAATTTCCGCGTTGAAGAGTTGGGGAAATGGTTTGTCTTCAGAGTCAGTGCTATTGGGATGTTCTACGCTGAGTAATTTGGTGGGGGAGTTTGTATTTGATTGTCTGCGGGATAATTCTGCTAGGGATAAGCCGATTTGGGCGCTGGGTAGGTAGGTGATGGTGAAGTTGTCAGGGAATAGTGCGTGGAGGGGTAAGCGGTGTAAGTCGCGGTGGGGAACTAGGATGAAATTTTGGATTTTGGATTTTGACCTCTCCCCTAACCCCTCTCCTACCAGGAGAGGGGAATCCTTCTCCCCATTCCCTAATAGGGAAGGGGGTTGGGGGGTTAGGTCAATGGCGTTGATAATAGAAGCAATATCGAGAATCTTGGCTAGTTCTTCTAGCAGGTTGGGTAAATTGTTCCGCCAATTGTTTTCTTCCTCGACTGGTTCATCATTACCCTTGCGATAATTGGCGTATTGTTTATCCCAATTTTTGATCCAACCTTCTAAGTTATCTGGCTTTTGTGTGGGGAGAACAGTGGGTTGAGATGCACCGGGTTTGATAATAAATGTAGTCAGGGCAAAAGGGCTAAGATGCCAATAGATAATCGCTGTGTTTTTTGCTGGGTGGGGATTTATTAACTTTTGAATTTCACTGTAGCTGGGGCTAAGAATATGTTGTTGCTGATTATCAAGTATCCAAGTGAGGCAAAAATTTTTGTTTCTCTCCGCAGTTTCTAAGGCGGGTATAAAATCATCATCTTCGATTAATACATCAACCCGCATTTGTGAGAAACCAGAAAATTCGGATTCTAACCGGCGTTTTTGAAAAGAAGATTTATCTGGGGAATTTAATAACTGTGCAAATACTTGTAACCCTTCCCTTCGCCATTGTTTCGCCTCTTCGTTTTTATCCAAGCCCAACAAAACACGAATCAAGTCTTGCAATAGTTCTAAATGTAATTCGGGGAAGGCTTCTTTTGTTAGGGTAATTAGGGCTTGGTGATACTCAGCTGCCGCTTGATGCCAATATTCGCGGTAATTTGCTTTTCCCACTCCTTGATCATAGTGTGCGTTACCTATGGCTTTATGTAACAGTCCCCATCCTTCTGGGTGCGTTTCTTGGGGACAATGTTTTAAACCTTCCTCATAGATTGCTAATTCCCCTTCATAGCCACGCTGGTTGAGATGGGTATTTTGTCTGGCGATGTTACTCATAAAAGACAAAAAAGTATCGCAACTTCTTGAATTTCCTGCTGCACTACCTCTTCCGATCCAAGCTTGGTGAAAGTCAGGTTTAATTTCAATAGCTTTATCAAAGGATGCGATCGCATCTTCATATCTTCCTAAATAAAATAGGGCAATACCCCGGTTGTACCAAGCTGAATCATTATCAGGTTTAATTTCAATAGCTTTATCATAGGATGCGATCGCATCTTCATATCTTCCTAAATAAAATAGGGCAATACCCCGGCTGTACCAAACTTCGTGGTCGTCAGGTTTAATTTCAATGGCTTTATCATAGGATGCGATCGCATCTTCATATCTTCCTAATTCATCTAGAACAGTACCCCGGTTGTACCAAGCTGAATCATTATCAGGTTTAATTTCAATAGCTTTATCATAGGATGCGATCGCTTCTTCGTATCTTCCTAAATTACCTAGGGCAATACCCCGGTTGTACCAAGCTTCATCTTTATCAGGTTTAATTGCAACAGCTTTATCAAAGGATGCGATCTCTTCTTCGTATCTTCCTAAATTACCTAGGGCAATACCCCGGTTGTACCAAGCTTCATCTTTATCAGGTTTAATTGCAACAGCTTTATCATAGGAAGCGATCGCTTCTTCGTATCTTCCTAAATTTCCTAGGTTCACACCCCGGTTGTACCAAGCTAGGTAGTAGTCAGGTTGAAATTCCAGTGCTTTGTCATAGGATGCGATCGCTTCTTCGTATCTTTCTAAATTTTCTAGGTTCACACCCCGGTTGTACCAAGCTAGGTAGTAGTCAGGTTGAAATTCCAGTGCTTTGTCATAGGATGCGATCGCTTCTTCGTATCTTTCTAAATTTTCTAGGTTCACACCCCGGTTGTACC
>JASJCJ010000158.1 GCA_030066045.1 Calothrix sp. MO_167.B12 | reverse complement strand
CTACTGTAAGGATACGAGCTTTGGAAGCCGCACTACAGCAGCCCTTCAAAATTAATGCGATGAACTAGTAGTATTGCATTTCATTAGTTTTGATAAACATCCCAATTCTAAAATTATTACTGTGTGGTAGTTATAGAAATGAGTGACCCATCAGAATTAATGCGATGAACTAGTAGGTACTTTAAATACTAGTGGTCTGTCCCATTAGTTCTAAAGGGTTGGATAATTAACCGCAAAGGCGCAAAGAGCGCGAAGAAACAGAAGGAGAAGATAAGTATAGAACTTGGTTTACCTATCAAAATTAATGGGACAAAGCACTAGTGGCGTGACACAACTAAAATGGTGCAATAGGTGTAGGTTGGGTTGAAGAATGTAGACGCAACAGCGGCTTGGAGCAGAGTAACCCAACACCAGTAAAGCTTTGTTGGGTTTCCCTATCGCTCAACCCAACCTACATTTTTAGGCGTGTCAGTCCACTACGTATATTTCAAAAATCAAATATGATTCCTATATGAACAGTAAACTTATTACTTATTACTTATTACTTGATGTATTAGAAGATGCTGATGTACATAAAAACTTAAGAAACCGTTCACGATTTTTCACAAAAGCTGGCGAAGGTTTATTAACTTGATAAAGAGCTAACAAAGCATCAGACCAAGCATTAAAAGTATTATTTTCTGCTTTATGTATGATTTCGTAATTGAGGAAAAATTCTGCTTTTCTCAGAGCAATTTCTTCTGGAGAAGCTTTAGCATTTTTCAATTGTTGTTTCAACACCTGTAATTGTTTTTGAACCTTGTGCCGCTCATCTGCTGGCATGATTTTAAACAATGCCCACTCAGTACTTCCTGATAATTGCCATTCATATATTGTGCTTGGTTTTAGAGATTCTTTACCACCATACAAAGCCTTCTTATCCTTCAGGTTAACGGTTTGTGTCCATACATCTTTGTCACTACCAAGTTCGCGGACAATTAATTCCACCTGTTTATTATCCCCTGAATATTGCCATAAAAACAATGGTCGATCGCTCCACAAAATATATGTATCAATTATACCAGGTGCAATTGAGTAAATTTTACTAGCACAGGTCTCGCCACGGGAACCTAGTGGTTTTTTGGGAGGACGACGAAAAATTGATGACCAACCCGTTGATTGCTGGGTAATCATTTGACTAGATACAGGAGATAAATTGATACTACTAACCAAGATAAGAGAGGGGATGAGGGTCAAACTAAGCAATAACGAGGGATAATTAAACATGATGTGTTCTCCTTGTAACAGGTAAAATGTAAGCTAAGAAAACCGCAGAGGGAAAAAACCAAGGAAGTAAAACCCCTGCCGATATATATAGTTGCAATCCTGCTATACTGTAAAAAGCGATCGCACCTAGGGAACTAGTTAGAATTTTATATTGATTAAATTTATACTTTTTATTCAGTAAAATTACATTTGATTTACCGATAATTACTGCCAATCCAATCATCCACATATCTGGGATAGGGATTACCATGCGACGGCTGAGAAAATGGTGAATCATGTATGCTAAGGATTCACCCCCTGTCATCCAATCTTGTTTAGTCCAATAATAGGTGGCAGCAGATGTGGAAAATCTGTCTGGTTGCCCTGGGGCAATTCCCAACCGTTCATCGCTACCCACGGCAATTAAAACTACTTGTTTGGATAATAAGGACAATTCGTTAGGCTGTGGATTTTCCAGCAATTTCCAGGCAGGAACTGTTTGATAAACTTGCTGGGGAGGAATGGAGAAATCTACGACGGGTGTTAATTGGAATGGCGATTTCCATCGGTAGATATTAGTAACAGGGGCTTGTGAATGCTGCTTATCTAGCAAATCCAAAAACTGAGTACGTAAATTTGTGACTCTGTCGGTGTGTGGCTGGGGTAATTGATTGATTTTCTGGTTAACTGTTGTATGCACTAGGGAGGTTAAATATGCAAAAGGGCAAGTTTGGCGACAATCTCCTTGGGGTTCTGGTAACTCTACAAACTGGGGGTATGCATCTAGATATGCTTGCAAAGTCCAATTCCAATTGGTAATTCCCAGAGATTTATGAGAACCAACCTCTCTTGCAGATACGAGCCTTGCACCAAAAATTAGCCACATATTATCATTGACTGCCCGACGCACTGCCCTACCTAAATCTTCATCCCCCGAAGGAGGATCTGTTTGTGGTGCATCAAAAATAAAATCGATCCCAACCACAGAAGCATTTAATTTCCTCACCCTATCAAGTAACTTGGCAATGTAGCTGCGGTTCATGGGCAAGAGTTGGGAATTCGGCAGTTTGGCACGGGAAATAGACTCCATATCAATTTGTATGAGGGTGACTGGTGGAGTTTCTGCCGCTGAAATTTGAGCAGTTGCATGACGGTAAACTGCTTGGGTAAATATACGCCCATCCAACAAAAAATCTGTAATCAAGAAACTTTGGCTAAGGGTAATAGTGGCAATGATTGCGATCACTTCTACTAAAGTTGGTATACTTTGATGTAGTAGCAGTTTCCATTCAAATGGCGGAATGCGGTACAGTTCTGCTCCGGGATGGCAAAATAGGGAAGGTACTAAGTAGGATGAAGGGTAAGTGTGGCTTTTTTCCATACGGAGAAATTGCCGCGCTGCCATTACCGATTCGTATACATCCTGGTGTTTCCCTAAACCTTGGAGAAACTGCGCTAAAAATTCCTGAGCGACAAAATTGTGAATTGGTTCGCGCATTACCACAACCTGACTAAAACCCAAATCAATTAAGGATTGGGCAATATTGATGCCACTGCAAGAGTTAAAAATGGCTACTTGCAATCCCCGTTGCTTGGCAATACTCAGTTGAGGGGTAATTTGATTCATAGAAATTGATACACCAGGAGCAATACCCAACTCCCCGCCAGTCATTGCCGTTTCATTACTATGCCCAGCAAAAAATAATATATCCCATCCCTTTTCATCTGCGATCGCATCACTGATTTGTTGTATAACTTGGATAGGAGTTTGTTTCGGCTGCCAACCAACGAACTGTACCTCTGCAATTCTATTTAAGGATTTGACTACTTGCCTATCTCCTTGAAAATTTAATCCAGTGTCATCGCCTAAAATTGCTAAAATTCGGGGACGTACTTGACGTTTGATTTGCTGCTGCTTAACTGTTTCCGCACCAATATTTAAAGGAGCGCGAATCATTTGCATTGCCTTGCCCAGTTCCCAATCTTCCCAAGGAAAACGTTCTAATTCCATAGTTGTACAAGTTAAGAATACTTGCACAATCCGATCTATTTCTGAATTTATTTGCGTAATTTTATTACGAATATCGTATAGTTCAGCACTTTTGAGCCAGCAATGAAACTCGTACATTAACTTAGTTTCCGCCTTGACAAGTTCTGCACGCCAATCCACCACAGGCACTACTACACCACCACTAACTGTCCTGCCCCGCATATCTTTTGACTGGTAGAAGTTAAGATATGCTCGTTGCCAAGTTTGATATAACTGAGTCAAGGTAGCAGGATAGACAATTTCAGCATTTAATCTTTGTCCCTGTCCCCAGGATAATTCAAATATACAAAGTTGTTCAAATTGTTGAATTTTAAGATTAAAAATATGGTAATTAATTTGCATAATTAAACGAAACTCCTCAAGGGCGCACGCAATGCGCCCCTACTCCTGAACTCCGAACTCCGAACTCCCTATTTTCAAGTTAGCCCCCCATGAACGTTTGTACACAACCAATCATGAAAACAATTCCCTAACTCTGGGCGGGGAAACCCCGCCCCTACTCCTGAACTCCGAACTCCGAATTCCCTATTTTTAAGTTAGTCCCCCATGAACTTTTGTACACAACCAATCATGAAAACAATTCCCTAACTCTGGGCGGGGAAACCCCGCCCCTACTCCTGAACTCCGAACTCCGAATTCCCTATTTTTAAGTTAGTCCCCCATGAACGTTTGTACACAACCAATCATGAAAATACCTCGACTGCGGCTCCCAAACCTAAGCTTTCAACCATCAACTAACAACTAACAACTATCAACCATTTTCAAGCTAGTCCCCCATGAACTTTTGTACATAACCACGCATGAAAATACCTCGACTGCGGCTCCCACACCTAAGCTGTCAACCATCAACTAACAACTAACAACCATAGACACTTACAACTCCAAAACAAAAGGAGGAATTTCAAATACAAATTCATCATCTACTGTCACCGTCACCCAGAATTTTTCATCCCAATTACCAATAACTTGAGCATAGAGAATACCTTGACTAGTATCTGGTAATGATTGTAAAAATAATTGCTGTGTTTCATCCTGTACCTCTAATTGCAAACTTCTGGGCATTTTCCCTTCTAGCTGAGAACCCAAAGCAATTAACAACATCCATTCTGGATTTTCAGATATTGACGATAATATCCATGTAATTGCATACAATCGCACACTGCCACTTGCACATTCTAAGTCACGGAAAGCACCCCGCGCTATGTCAGGAATATCAATTCCCTGTTGGTTTAACCCCCCTCGAATTTGTTCAAAACTTTCTGGTGAAGAGCGTAGTTGTGAGACTGCTGGTAATGGCATTAATATCCACCCCAATTCTTGGGTTACTTTATCTATTTGATTATTCAACCAAAGTCCAATATTTATCAAAGGTTGTAATGGGGAAGGAGTTGCAAATTTATAAACCCAATTAATTAATTCTGGATTACAGAATAAGGTTCTTCCTTCTGGGATTGTTAGTAATTCCCAGGGAGACTGATTTTGCAGTTGAGATGTGAGTTTTATCAGCTTTTGTTGCAACAGCACCACATCATTTTCTATCACAGGTGTGGCTACAGGTAATTGAATGGCATTTCCATCTAAACAGCGCAAATTTAATAATAGAGCATTAGCATCTGTATTGAACCATGTGTCAGGTATACTATATGTCCAATCTGAATCTATTTGTAATGGTTTTAATGCTTGGTAATGACAAAATTGTTCGTAGCTGATAAACCCCGATATAGCAACCCGTTCTTGTTCTTCTTCAACCTGCATTAATACATAAAAATTTGCTGTAAAATCAGGAATATCAAACACTGCAAAAGGAATTGAATGTTTATTCATGAAATGACTTGCAGTTAACAGGCAGATTTTAAAATCACCCACCCTAATATTACAAGCAGCACTGCATAAATTTGCATATGCAGGTTGCCAAATAGAAGCCGAATCAATCTCTATCTCTAAATCTATTGCCCGTTCCTTCAACCATTCCTCAAATCCCAAAATTCCTAATGCACAAAGGTAAACTTGCCAACGTTGTTGCAACAAAGGAATTGATTGACTCAAATGTGCAGCTTTTTGGAAATGCTGTGGTAATAATTCTGTTTCGGTTTCATTTAGAGAATCAAACAAATTAATCAAATCTAACTCTGGTATCTTTTGATTATTCATAATTATTTAGTTGTTGGTTGTGAGAATAAATTTGGTTTTAAAAAATATTGATATTGTTGTGGTTTTATAAATGAAATCAATTTATTTTTTATTTTGGTTAAACTAAAAATCACCTATTTTATCTAAATAACGACATAAACGACGCGCCAATAAACTACATAATGGTTGATTGCGTACAGGCCTTTTCGTTTCTGATTCAGCCTCTTTAATTATGTTATCAATCTGTTCATTTAAAATTACTTCAATCTTTTGATCCAAAGTTTCTAACTGCTGAGAAATTGTAAAATATTTGGCAGATTCTAAAACGCGATCGCGCAAATTAATTAATAACCTTTGCCGAATATCAGCACGAAATTCATTCAACTTTAAAAATCGTGTAACTTCATATTGCTTTTTAAACCCAATGTGAGCAGCAATTTGACCCATTGCTTGACCTTGACAATGAAAAAGATGTAAGGCAGTGAGTAATGATTTCTCATTCTTATTCACAGAAACTTTGCGCTGTAATCTCAATATAAAACTATCAATTACTTGGGAAATAGCGTGGTCTAAAGATTCAATAAACTGATTGTGATATAACTGCAAAAATTTTATTTGTTCCTCATCTTCTGGAGTCAATTGTGAACCTTCTACCATTGATTGTATATCAGGTTGGTCAAAAGAAACCTCAGCAACAGAGCCACCTTGTGATACAATCCTATACCGCCTTAATTTAGCAGCAATACCTTGCAACTGACTCAACAGTAATTCATGACTAATTAACCTCCCAGTACGATTTTTGAGGTCATCACCAATGCAAGTTAATTGTTCAAAGGTTGGTGGCTGACAAGCTAATTTTATACCTTGCATCCGTTGCCGTAAACGCTCTTGACGATAAACTGCATGGTAACTTATTAATAGTTCCCTTTTTTGTTTAATTTCCAAATCTACTGCATGATAAAAATCAGCAAAAATTCGTTGCAATTGTTGCGGACTTGTATCATTTAAAAGTGCCCAATCACTAATGATAAAGACCCCATGCTGAAGCAGAAATATCTTCAATTCCGGATGTTGTTTCACATAAAGTTTTACCCAAGTATTTAGCCTTCCTTTATCAGGATGAAAGGTTTGTAATAAACTTGTCGCTAAAGATTTATAGCCAGATTTTTTCTGTTGCCTTGGAGTCATCCACAGAACTTCATCAGGTAATACAAATGGCAACAAATCTATATTACTAAAACCTTTGTTATTACCAAACTTAACTCCCAAATCCCAGCAAACTCGATCTATTTGATGTGAAATATAACAACGCAAACAAATTTCAGCTAAGTGTGATTCTTCATTACTGCTTGTTTCCCCACTCTGACACATTTGTTGCCAAAGTTGACGTACAATCTTGGAATCCTGAATTTCATGATTGTTTGTAAATTGATTTTGAAAATAAATTTGTGCAACACTAATGCTTTCAGTCTGGCGCTGATTGCTAGAATCTAATTTGACAAATTGCCAATAAGCTGATACAATCACAACGGTATTTTTACTGAAGAAATATAAATTAATCCAATTTTTTCACCTCCTTTCAGGAAAAGCAATTTGTTTGGTTGATGCTTTGCTATTTCTTTAATATTGGTGGGGGCTGATGTAAGATTATATGATGGGGTAAGTGATCGCTCCTGGGATATATAATATAAGATAAGCGATCGCTCGATGATTATCTCCGTTAAATTGTGGTAATTTGAAGAGCGTGATTCTTCTAAAAATATGATCTAAAGGTGAATCAGGCTTCTATTTTTAATTAAAAATCACCAAGTCCCCCACGTATGTTTGTCCATTCATTAACATTAAAACCTGTTCTAAATCGACAGGCATAAGAATCACCATTAGCGCACCAATTATTCAGTATTTGATTAGCTCGACGATATTCATAGCAGCTTTGTGAATATCCAGAAGAACATCTATTGCTAGCAGCCAATCCATAATTATATATTCTCATATATACCGAGGGGTGACGTTGAGATTGTCTATATCTAGCTCTTCTCCTAGCATTTCTTCGTCGTATTGCTTGTTCGGCAATTTGATGGTAAATACTCTTGTTTTGTTTTTGTTGAGCATATTCACTAGTTTGATAGTAATCTTTAGCACTAGCAACACTATTAGTTAAAACAATTGCAGTTAATGCAGCACCCAAAATTGCAAAATGACGTTTCATTATAATTTACTCCTTACAATGTAAGACTTATTGATAGGTTATGGTGAGGCGAAAAACCGACTCTCGTGGTGATAATTCAACGAAGAGGAATTGGGTTAAGGCATAACACTGTATTTCAATTTTCTAGCAAGACCTAATAACCAACAAAAATCATGCTACTTGTTTGTTAGTTTTACCTTGTTGTAATGGGAGCATCCCAATTTTTCAAAAATATCTGGTAGTGGGAGCCGGAAAGCTCCCTTAATATATAGCCGTAGCCAAGGAAGTTCGGACGTACATTCTAATATCTTCCACTTGTTTATATCCATTTCAATGTCCTAATCAAAATGACTACAGCTATACCTGACATCTTGCACGCCTCGTATTAATACTGATTGTTGATATTGTTAATAAACATATATTTTTATCAATAACACGAAATATCAGGTTTTTTAGCCTGCGTAGGCAGGCTTTATTTGTATAGCCTCACCTTTGTAGGGTGCAGGTGCAAGATATGAGCGCCCCCAAGAGGGGGAAGTCAAAAGTCAAAAGTATTAAACCCCCTCGCAATGAATGAAACAAACACATTTTTATTGCTTGGCTAAAAACCTTGCTCTATAAGGGTTTTAAAATGTGTTAGTTAGAAGTATATAAAGCGGGCAAGATGCCCGCACTACAAATTTAAACATTTGGGATGTTCGTGTTGTAATAGCGAAATGTCCTACCCAATATCAGAAAAATCAGACACTCATCTTTTATCTGGGATGATTAGTTCTGATTAGATATACCCATTGTCACCTATAGTATCAGCCATACTTAAAGCAACGTTATGAGTCTGAATCTTGTCTAGAGTATATGATAAAGGGTCTGACATATAAGCTGGTGGATTATACATAATGCCAAAATAAAGAGGTTGATCGTACCATTCCCCTATTCCTTGGTCTATAGCTCTATAACCTCTTGAATATAAGTCGCCAGCTTGAGACATTAACCCATCAAGAGTCCAATTACCTATAAAAGAAGTTGTCCCTGGTATATCAGAATAAGTAGCAGACCAAGAACCATTACTATAATTTACGTCAACAATATCAATCTTAAAACCAACTATTTGCTTTAAATCACCGATCAAATCATCAAAGCTATCATATTTTAATTCGTGAGCTGTGTAGTTATGGAAGGATGTTAAGTTATGAGATGTGTATGTTAGTGACATAATTTTGTCCAAATTTTAATTCAACTACCTCCCTATATTTCTGAGGTGGGGTAACTTATGCAAATTAGGGGGAGTTGTATTGAAAAATCTGCCCGTTAACGTATTTACAGCAGTTTTCATCTATTTGAACCACATCTTCATGTAGGGGTTTAGCAATGCTAAACCCCTACGGTGTGGTCTATTTACCTGAAAATCGCTGTAATAATTATCCCAAATTTCAGATATGGGACAAGCATCCTGCCTGTCTATTCAGGCAAGATGCCTGAACCACGAACTTAATATGATGGGAAAATAATTTTTGAGTGTAGTCCGGAATGCTGTATTGAGGATTTGTAGCTCACAATACAATAGACAATTAGGCCAAAACAGCCTGCTGTCATTATTTATTAGCCTTGCAAAGGAGAATAAGAATGAGCGAAAAATCCGTTGATAAACAGTGCGTAATTTCCTGCAAAGGTGCTCCAACTCGTGACTGGTATGCATGGAACAACCTGATGCCACCTAAACCCGACGATTTTCACATTGTTGGTGAAGTACAGGTAGGTAATCCAGGAGTTGTGGCGAAACTCTACCCAAGAGAACCACAAGGGATCAATCCTGAAATCCTCTTGATGAATCTAGTTCTGATTCAGCAGCCGGGAATCTGGCCGCAAATTGTTACCTGGATTCCGGCGCGGTACGACAAAATTATCATGAACAGCATATATAAGAGAGTTGACATATTCTGCGAAGATAATATTATCGCCAACATTGAAGTTGAAGACGTGCATTAGCATATGGGTGCTGATGGCTGTTCACCCAGAAAGTGGCATCACCGTGCTCGGTTAAGCTATTCCGCATTTAAAATATATAACCTAAATTAATCTAGTGGGATGGCCATTACTGCCAGTCCAAATATTTAATTTAGGTATAGCACTACCCATTTAGGGCGCGCGTAATTTTTTGTATTATCCAACGCCATATAATTTCTATTAAGAGTAATCATAATGACACAGACATATATATCAAAAGTCATCGTTGACTTATGGGAACAAGAAGTGACACTTGAATGGACAGGAGCAAATGCAGCAACACAAAAAACTGGTCCTTACCACTGTACCCCTGGTGCAGGAATTTCCGGTATCAATTGTGATCATGTTGCAACTAGTAGAAGGAGTGGGACAAGTTGCACTCCAAAAGGTGAATTTTCGGTGATTCGCCACGAACGTCGTTTTAGCAAGTATCCAGAAGCGGAATGGGTAACACGTTTTCAAGATGATTCCCGTGGAATTGCCCTTCATTATTATCCACGTGTTCCTGAATATCCTGCATCTAACGGATGTGTTCGTATTGCCAGCTTAGAAGCAGCAAGACTAATTCATGACAATACTAAACCTGGACAATCAATTGTCAGGGTGCATGGAGAACTACGACCAAAATTTAGTAATACCCTAAAGCGTGGAAATACCAATCAAGATGTAAGAAAGGTTCAGCATCAGCTAGTTAATCAAGGATATAGTCTAAACGTTGATGGCGATTTTGGTCCGAAAACCGAAGCAGTAGTTAAACAGTTTCAACAAGACAAGGGGCTTTCATCTGACGGAGTAATTGGTTCTCAAACCTACGGGGCACTTTTTGCGTAATTTATGAGCACCCCAGGAGGGGAAGTCAAAAGTCAAAAGTCAAAAGTCAAAAGTATGAAATTCCCTCCCAACGAAGGATAAATTGATCTAATTCAACATTGGGAAAATGGTGGGGAATTTCCAGCCAAAAGACAGATGCAATCATACCCTGGACGGTAAATTGGATTTCCCCATTTGTCAATTCACCTAAATTGCATTCCTTATCTTGGGTACAGATAGTAACAAAATATGCTCCTGGTTGTGAATAATCGTATCCCCGCAGGCGAATAGATTGGCGACGGTGAATATGTGGGTTGTATTTCACGGAGGTAGTTGAGGGAACAAGGGTAAGAATGTTTTTTTACGTGCGTTTCGATTTGCAGTCTCATCACTTATAAATTGATCGAACTGACTTTGGGGAACTTTTTGTAAATTAGGTGAACGTGTATTAACTCTTGTGGTATTGCCATTATTTTGAAAAATATTCTTCAAATTATTAAATTGGTTTCCACCTGAATTTCCAACATTATCTATTGCTATATTTATATTTACTGGTTGTTTCAAGTCTTTATTTAGGCTTATAAAATACTGTTGTTCCGGTTTAACATTTAAATCATATTTTTCATTACCTATATTTATGTTTTGAGAATTAGAAGATATAACTAAATCTGAAATTTTATTCATCACAAAATAGAATTGACTCTGTGAAGTTTCACGATTACGAATTTCTCCCCATATTCTCTGACCATCTTTGCTAGGTAAAAACTCAAAAATAATATTCAAATTGTCAGGAATTACTGTTATGGATTTTTCTGATGGTATATGCCGTATTTTATTATCTGGGAATTCTTGACTTGCTTCACAATTATTTTCACAAATATCTATTTTGTGATTTTTACCTTCTTCCCTGATTGTTATATAAGTTGCATAGATAGGTTTTGTATTAGTAGATAAAGAATCAAAAAGAATATAAAACCAAGTTCCAGAAAAAGAAGAGTTACTGATTTGTGATTGAATTAAGTCTCTATGTTTTTGATTGCCATTATTAGAATTAAACGCAGGATTTTTTCTAGGTTGATGAAAATTTTGATGGTTAGTATCTGGATTGCTAAAAATATCAATATTACCAGGTGAAATATTTCCACCATTACTATTATCAAAAATATCAATATTCTGGGCAATCACATTCATTTTCGGTGATACACCCGCATTCACTCTACCATCAGCAACTAAATAACAAGCGGGAGAATTCGCACCCAATACTCCACATAAAGAAACTGCGATAATTCGCTGACAAAAAGTTCCACCAAAAACCGCGAAAAAGCTAATTAATCCAATCGTCCAAAATTTAAATTTACCCATAACCTCACCCCAATAACAATAATCAAAAATAGAAAGATATTCCAAAAAGTCAGAAACCGGGTTTATTGATAATATTTACCTGTTAAAACCCTAATATGACGGTTTATAAACCCGGTTTTTTCTCCCAACCCAATCCTAAAAAGGAAGTTTGATTTTCCGGACGCGGTTAATCGTGTTCACAGTCCGATTTACGGTACTCAAAACATCATTAATATTGTCAATGGTGTCTCTTTTATCAGGTTTGGCACTAGCTACATAAGGCGCACCTAATTCTCCTGCTGGGGAGTTTTCCACCTTCAGCCCTAGGTAAATTCCCGATTGTGGGGCTAGGCTTAAAAAGGTATTGATGGGAATCGCGTAATTAAAACCAGGCTTAATCATTCCCGCAATACTAGTAGCTGCTTCTGGACTTAACCCTTCTCTTTGCAGACGTTTGGAGTCTTCCGTGTCTCCAATACCATGAATACCAACTACTCGTCCACCAGCATCTAAAACCGGACCCCCACTCATTCCTCCAAGGGTGGTATTGGTGTAAATCATTTTGTAGCCATCTAGGGCTTTGGGTAAAAAACCTGACACTCTTCCATCAGTAAATTGACGTACAAGTTTTCCCCCAGCAGATTGTCCTACTGTTGTGATGCGGGGCCATCCAGAAACAAAAACGGGTTTACCTTCGCTGACAGTGTCGGATTTAGCAAGTTTGGCAGGTTTGTATTTTTTCTTACTGCTAAATTCAACAACTGCTAAATCAACTCCTGGTAAAGGTCTGACTTTGCTGTAGTCTAGTCGATGTGCTTTTTTGTCATGGGTAATAATCTTGTAGTTGTCTTGATTATCAACCACATGATGAGCTGTGAGGACATAGTAAGTCTGACTATCTTTAGCCACAATTACCCCTGAACCATGTCCCCCTCTGCTACTTTTAATTAATACTGTCACCTCGCGAGCAATATTGTTAACTTCTTCTCCCGTAAGGGCTTGTGCTGCTAGGGGTTGGGTAATTACTATAGCGCTAGTTATGGCACTACCAGCAAGTACAGCGGACAAATTTTGATAACGTCTCATGATTTAATCTCCAAAAATGTTTGTTTTGTATGAAAAATTGAACTGTAAAAGTGCTAAATTATCCTTTAGTAATCCGATTTCTCTGTGGTTTTATGAGAAATATTGCTCTGTAAAAGAGCGAAATTTTTGTTGAGTGGGGAAGCCTAATGGGTGGGGAAACCCCACCCCTACCACAACCAATTTTCATGGGGTGGAATTTGGGAATTTGTGGGTGCAAAAATTACAGATTGAGGAATGGTTTGGCTTTGTTTGCACTGTGAAGATAGGGAACTTTTATTACCCAGAAAAGTCTGTATAGGTATCGCCCAACTCAGTTGCATCATTTGCTGATATTGCTGTTGGGAAGTGACAGAACCATCCTGGAAAATATAACTATCTCCCCACAGTGGATATGCATGTTTCCCATTAATTCCCACTACTTTTCCTTGACTATTTAATAGCGGTCCCCCACTCATACCCTTGCGAATGTGATTGGTATATCCAATTTGATAACCACCCTCAAAAGTTTGGGGAAGTAAGAGAGAAACTTGTCCAGTTGTAAATACAAATCCAGGAGAACTAAAGGGAAACCCCCCGGCAAAAGCTTTATCCCCCGGACATAAACTAGACGAAGTGTTCCAAGAAGCGATCGCATAAACTTTTCTTTTGCCACTACTAAACTGCAACAATCCCAAATCATTGTCAGCAAATTTACCTGTCTTTAAGGGAGTAGCAAGGTAAATCCGTCCATCAGGAGTTTGAATGCGATATTGCTTACCGTATCCGGGGGTGAGTACATGTTCGTTAGTCACAACAGTGTAAACCTGTCCTTGTCCGCGAACTAAAATTCCCGAACCGGAAGTTTTTCCAGAAAAGACTTTGACAGTAATTGATTTAGCTAGTTGCTGTAGCTGTTCAACTGAGAGTTCAGATGTCTGAGGCTTTGCTTGTACTGGGGTACTAGTTAATAAACTGCTGATACCAACTATGAGAACAAGCCAATCTTGGACACGAATCTCAGTTTAAATACGCAAAAAAATATTCATTAACTCAAAATCTGCAATATGCCGTAGTGGGAGCGTCTCGCTCCCTTGAGATCAAACGCGGGCAAGATGCCCGCACTACAAATTTAAACGTTTGGGATGCTCCCCAATCATGACTTTTTTCAGCAAGCCCTATGTAAACATGAATTTGAAATCAAATATAGCCATTATAATCTTGGCAGCAGGTGCATCAACCCGCATGGGTACACCCAAACAACTCCTACCCTATCAGGGATACAGTTTAATTCGCCGTACCATCGAAAGTGCAGTTGCTTCAGTATGCAAACCCGTAGTGGTGGTTTTGGGAGCAAATGCACAACGAATTGCTTGTGAAATTAACCAATCTTCTGTAATGGTAGTGGAAAACCCAGATTGGCATTTGGGAATGGGTTCCTCAATTCGGAGGGGAATTCTAGAAATTGCAACTTGTTCTCCCACCATAGACGCAGCAGTGATTACAGTTTGTGATCAGCCGTTTCTTGACCCTGAAATTATTAATCATCTAGTTGCAGCATATAATTCTACGGGAAAACCCATTGTTGCTTGTCAATATGCAGATACATTAGGTGTACCTGTTTTATTTAAGCATACATTGTTTGATGAACTCGCAACCCTAACTGAGACGGTAGGTGCAAAAAAATTAATTAACAAATACCACAACCAAGTATTCAGTATTCCTTTCCCATTAGGTGTAATTGACATTGATACACCAATAGATTACCAACAGCTACAGAAAAACTTTGGAATGTAATTCCATTAACATACTACTCAGTGGGCGCCTGGGTGAACTCAAAATTTAGTTTTGGGCAAAGTTTCAAGGGTAAGAGGATGTTTGAGAAGTATTGTTATTAACATTAAAACCTAGTAGTCCTTCTCATTAGTTCTGATGTGTAAACAATTGTAGTGGGAGCGTCTCGCTCCCTGCTGTAATATCAAATCCGCTTATTTACTTACCATATTGTCGTCACCTCACTCCGTCCTCCAGATACCCCTCTCCTTAATAAGGAGAGGGGAAGGGGGTGAGGTTTTTGGGTAACTAATCGTCCGGATTTCATAGTGGGCTTGGGTACCCGCACTACAGCTACTCTTCAAAATTAATGAAAAAGACCACTATTAGAAGAGAGGTTTTAAGTCAGCTTTGAAACTTGACAAACATCCTCTAAGGTTAAACCCTTTTCCCCTGACCCAATATTGTTTAATTAAGCAGTAGCTAGGACAAAGTCAACATCACTAGCACCAGAGGTTTCTGATTGTCCTGAGGTAATTTTTTCACCATTTACTTCTACAGCAAAAGGTGTATCATCTAAACTGAGATTGTAATCTGTTTTGTCATCTGTATATCCTACACTGGCAACCATCTTCCGACCCCCATCGGTATAATGGAAAGCCATCATTTGATTTTTATCTTGCTTATTATCCTTTGCCCAAATCACCATATACTGTTGATCTTGATAGTCAAAAACTTTAGGTGGACGGTTGGGAACATAACGACCAGGATCGCCAAAGCTGTTATCCAAAAATTCTTGGACAGAACTAGTCTCTACAGTCACATAGGCAACTTCTTCAGGAGAGGTAGCTTCCTTATCCTCTTCATTTTCATCCACAACATCTTCTTCACCACGGTTGCGGAAATAATCTACTGCCTTTTTGGTGCCAATGGCACCAACCGCAGCAACTCCAGCACCAATTAATAAGTTACGCAACATCTTACTCATAGTTTTTCCTGGGTAAGTAAAAACATCGAGTTAATACTAGCATTCTATGTACTTACTTATTAATTGATTCATTTTTTTTATCAGTCAAATAAATTAATATATTGTTGTAAAAATTATCTTGCTTTTTATTAAGAAAATATTAAATTGTTATAAACAGAAAAATAGTTATTTATTATCTATCTCAAGATTGATTTAACCAACTTTGGGGGTTCAATTCCCCTACTTCTACAAGCAGCACGTTTTGCGTCGGGGTAAAATCCCCGTTGCTCCCATGCAATTCGCTCATTCTAAATTCTACATTCTTTTAATAAAATTATCTCTCAGGTTTTCTTGTGTAAGGCTAACTCAACTGCTAATTTAATGGCAGCTTTCATGCTAGTAGCATCGGCAATTCCCTTGCCAGCAATATCAAATGCTGTACCATGATCGGGTGAGGTGCGAATAAAAGGGAGGCCAATGGTTGTATTCACAGCACGGTCAAATGCCATTAATTTGACGGGGATTAAACCTTGGTCGTGGTACAGTGCGAGATAACCATCAGCTGCTGGTGTGTTTTGTTGATTGCCGTACCAAGCTTTACCCGGCTCTACCCACATAGTATCTGGGGGAATAGGGCCATATAGTTGTAAGTGAGGACGTTGTTGACGCTGTTGCTCTAACCACCGAATAAGCCAATCCTGTTCCTCATTCCCTAATTGTCCTGCTTCGCCACTGTGGGGATTTAAACCAGCGATCGCAATTTTACCATTCTTAATCCCGAAGTCTTGTTCTAAGCACTCTACTAGTAAATCTAGTTTTTGAGTCATTAACTCTGGTGTTAATACCTGGGGTACTTGACTTAAAGGGATATGAGTAGTAGCAAGTAAACAGCGTAGTGTCCAATTTGTATGAGGCGATCGGGCTACGAATAGCATCCCAAATTTATTTATACTAGCTTTTTGTGCCAATAATTCCGTTTGACCGGGATAATGGTATCCTGCCGCTTTCCATGCTGATTTAGCGATGGGTGCGGTGACTATAGCATCAAATTCTCCAGTTAAAGTGCGAGCGATCGCAGTTTCCATATAAGCGAAACTAGCAGCACCACTAGCAGAATTTCCTCGACCAATGGTAATATCTGCCTTCATTGTTTCATCTAATGGTACATCCAGCACAGATATATTATCTGGATTTGCCAAAGGTGCTATTTTGGCAGCTAAATTCAGGTTAGTATAGCTTTCTACCAGCAAATCCCTACTACCCACAACTACTATCTCACCATCTTGTCTTAGATGGGGATCTGCCAATGCTTTTAAAATTACCTCTGCGCCAATTCCTGCCGGGTCTCCCATAGTCAAAGCCAAACGGGGGCGCATATTAGTAGCTGACATCAACCTAGAATTTATATTTTTAGAATACATACTACCTTAAGCACCACCTTTAAGGCAAACATCCTGCCTTCTAGCTAGAAAATGGTTGTTATACCAATTCAAATAATGTTTGCGACACATAAATTAAATTACTCGTAGGGGTTTAGCAGTGCTAAACCCCTACCCATCTGTCGCATTCTTTTTTCAAATTGGTATTAGTTGTTAGTTGTTAGTTGATGGTTGACAGCTTAGGTGTAGGAGCCGCACTTGAGATATATTTTCATAGTTGGTTGTGGGATTAGACCGTGGGAGACTAGCTAGAAAATAGGGAGTGAAGGAGTAGGGGCGGGGTTTCCCCGCCCAGAGTGAAGGGATTATTTTCATGGGCAGGTTGTGTACAAACGTTCATAAGGGGCTAGCTTGAAAATAATTAGTCAGCGCGGAGTTTGTAGGGGCGCATTGCGTGCGCCCTTGAGGAGTTAGTCACAAAGCATTTTCAGATCCTTGGTTGTAGAATTTGACCGTGGGGGACTAGCTTGAAAGAGGGTGTAGGGGAAAGAACCCTTTTTCATAACTTGGTTCAAAAAAATTTTTCATCTCTACGAGAAGCCGCGCGTAGCGCGTCTACGGGACTTCCTTGTTCCTTCTTCCTTATCTAAAATTCTAGAAGCTTGCTAACATGACTCTGTACATATGTAAAAGCAGATTGTAACCACCAAGCTCCCAGATTTATCTGTGGGGTTGCGACTCGCGCACTGCCTCCTTTATGCCGGGGAACCCCTACTCTGCTCCAAGCCGCTGTTGCGTCTACGGGTTGCGCCACTTGACGGCAGTTGCTTTATGCCGGGAAACCCTTTCGGCAGTTACTCCACTTGGGGAGACCCCAAGACCGTACTGCCTCACCACCGCACTGCCTCCTTTATGCCGGGGAACCTGTCCACCGCAGTGGCTTACCGTCCGCAACGCTGGCTCCCCAAAACCACACTGTCCTCAAAATCTAAAATCCAAAATCTAAAACTGTATGACTGTTAAGCCAGACTGGTTACGGGTAAAAGCACCTCAATGGGAGCGTGTCGGAAACGTTAAAGAAATTCTCCAGGATTTATCCCTGAATACGGTTTGTGAAGAAGCATCATGTCCGAATATTGGTGAATGCTTTAATGCTGGTACCGCTACGTTTTTAATTATGGGACCAGCTTGTACCCGTGCTTGTCCCTATTGTGATATCGATTTTGAAAAGAAACCCCAAGCCTTAGACCCCACAGAACCCACGCGGTTAGCAGAAGCTGTACGCCGCATGGGACTCAATCATGTTGTCATCACTTCTGTGAACCGGGATGATTTACCAGATGGGGGTGCTTCTCAATTCGTCCGTTGCATTCAAGAAGTTCGCCAACTTTCTCCCCATACAACCATAGAAGTCTTAATTCCCGACTTGTGTGGTAATTGGGAAGCATTAGAAATAATTCTCTGTGCCCAGCCAGAAGTCCTCAACCACAACACAGAAACTATTCCTCGTTTATACCGCCGGGTACGTCCCCAAGGAGATTATAAACGCACCCTAGAATTATTGGAGAGGTCAAGGAAAATTGCTCCTTGGGTTTATACCAAATCTGGCATTATGGTGGGACTGGGAGAAACTGATGCAGAAATTCGTGCCTGTATGCAGGATTTACGAGCCGTTGATTGTGATATTTTGACCATTGGGCAATACCTCCAACCCACATCAAAACATTTGCAGGTTAATAACTTTATTCATCCAGATTTATTTGCTACTTGGCAAGCTTTTGGTGAGGAATTAGGATTTTTACAAGTTGTTTCATCACCACTAACAAGAAGTTCTTACCATGCAGAGCAAGTGCGGGAGCTAATGCAGCAATATCCACGGGTGAAGAGTTAGGAGAAGATATTTCATAAGCTGCTGTGCAGCTAAATTGTATAAGGTGAAAACGTCAAATTATTGTAGTGCGGGCCGGACAGCCCGCGTCCGATATACAAATTAAATACGCCACAGCTTATCATATCCGGTTAAACACTTATCACTCAATGTAGGTTGGGTAGAACGAAATCAAACCCAACACAATTAGCCTTTTGTTGGGTTTGGTTCCTCAACC
>JASJCJ010000157.1 GCA_030066045.1 Calothrix sp. MO_167.B12 | reverse complement strand
AGATTGTGTATATCGTATAGTATACAATCAACCAGTATTCAACAGTCAATGATTTCTAGTCTAGGTAATTTTTGTGCGATTTGTTAAGATTTGTGCGGAAATAGTTAGAGAATTAGCTATCTAGTAACACGTCTCAATATTGTAGATGCTAGACAAAGAAAACAGTTGCTCAAAAAAGTGATGAATGAATTAAATGCAAAATTTTCTAGTCGATTGTGGGTTTTTGTCTACGGTACCCTGAAGCCAGGAGAAGCATATCACCAGCAATACTGCGCTGGTAAACTAGTAAGTGCCAAAGGGGCGATTACTTATGGTGAACTATTCTCCCTTCCTGTGGGTTATCCAGCAATGACTAGTGGAGATAACCTAGTGTACGGCTATCTTTTAGAGTTTGAGAATGCCAATATTTTATCTGACCTAGATGCCCTTGAGGGCTATCACCCCTCTCGACAAAATTCAGATAACCTATATAATCGGGAGCAAGTTGAGATATTCGACTTACAGAGGAAAATACAGGGAAAAGCTTGGGTGTATTTAATGAGCAGGCACAGGGTTAACCAATTAAAAGGAAAACCCCAAGCCAATGGTTGGTGGAGCGCAGTTGAGAACGCACCACCATGGGAATAGAGCGTTAGTATATGAGATTAACTGTATACAGTTAATTTTTCAGCGGTGTATTGTGCGAATTAATTAATAATTTCACTGTCTAAGTAGCTTTGCATAGGCTCCACTTTAGACCTAGTTTTAGGCAGTGATTTTTTGATCGCCTTGGGAATAGGGAAAATGGGGTCATTAATCGCCACTTTCAGGGAAGAGGGTGGTTGTGGAACTGTTTGTGCTTGTGGTTGTTTTGCAGGTTTTTGTTGAGCTATTTGTGGGGAACCACCACTGCCCAATCCGGTGACAGCAGCGATCGCACAAGCAGCAAGTGCTGCTCCCCCACCCAATATAGCCAACCTTGTCCGTCGGAGACGGGCAAAAACCTTGGTTACCGTTTCTTCTGAAGTTTGTTGTTGTGGTACGGGTAAGTTATGGATACCTTGCCTGATTTTCAGTAATCGGGTGTATAAACCCTGTACTGTTTCATCTTCTGCAAGCCATTTTTCGACTTGCCTACGTTCGACGGCGGTAACCTCTCCGTCTAGATAAGCACTCAATAACTCGAAGCGATCGCGCTTTGACCTATCCATAACACCCGTTAATTCATTGGTATGTTGAGTATTTCTGTCTGCCATGTTTTTATGGTTTTGACAGGAAGAGCGGTTGTGAAATTGAGAATCAGTAGTCATATTAACATTATTACCAATTCTTATCCGGGTAACACAAGGGAAAAGCCGAGAATTCGATCGAATATTGTTGTAATGGCAGAAGCACTCTAGATTTCTTTAAATTATCTTCATAAAATGAAACCAAACCTGCCATCAAACAGAAACAAAATACAAATAATTATGCATCTATATAATTCTGTAGTTGGCTTTGTAATCTAGATCTAGCCCTGGCAATCCTTGATTTGACTGTCCCGAGAGAAACGCCGGTTATTTCGGCAATTTCTTCATATGCCAAACCTTCGATTTCTCTAAGAACTATTGTAGTCCGGAATACTTCTGGTAGGTCTGCGATTGCTTCCCTCAGTTGCTCGTAAAACTCTCTGGTAGTTAGTGCTTCCTCTGGACCGGGAGTGTCTCCAGCAATTTCCCAATCCATTTCCCCGTCATCTACGGTTCGAGGAGCGTCTAAAGATAAAGGACTGGCAACTCGTTTACGCTTGCGTAACTCATCGTAGAACAAGTTAGTGGCAATGCGGCTCAACCAGCCCCTAAACTTAGCAGGTTCCTGTAGTCGGTTAATATTCCGATACACGCGAATCCATACTTCTTGAGCTAAATCTGCTCTATCGGACCAATCCGGTGCTAAGTGATATAAAACCCGATCGACTTGAGACTGGTAGCGGCGCAATAGCTCTGCAAATGCAGCACGATCTGGACGCAGTCCCACTTGACAGCGCAAAATTAGGTCGTGGTTAGAAATTTTGTCAACTTGCACCGATGCTTCCGGAAGTCTGGCATCAAACGTTGACCAGGATACAGTAATCGATTGACTCATAGATCGTACTGGCTTTAAAAGATCCCTTCTTATTAGACCTGTTCATCGTAGAGAAGTTCCTGATAGAAGTGACGGATTTTCGACTGTAACATTTAACTATACTTTGATGACAAAAGTAAATTTTTACTTGATGGTTTATTCTTTGTATAGTCGTGTTTCACTGTTTCAGGCTAGAATATTCAAGAAACAATTATGCCCGTAATATCACTTTTGTATGTGCAGTAAATAAAACTGTACACCCAACCTTGACAGCTCAACTTCCTAGCCCTTGAGCGGGCGGGTGCGCCAACAAAAGAAAAAACTTCAGGGCAGGCAACAGAATTATTATCCCTGCGAGCAGGCTATGCCAACCTAAAAAGTTAGAAAGTCAGATCCCCGACTTCTTGGAGAAGTCGGGGATCTAGACACCGCTAATTTTACAACTCAAAATTGTCTAATTATCTTTAAGATTCAATACAAATAATTAACCTGATGGTTATTATATACAACTGTTGAAACTTTCTTACTGCTCAAACAATGCGATCGTAATTTGCGTATTAGTCTTTGGTAGCAATACAATCAAGAAATAAAATGATTACAGTGTCATATCCTAGTTAAATATGAAAAAAATCAGTATTTTTCTCATATATTAATTTTTATTTAATTTTTCCCATACCAAAAGGGTGGGAGAGTTTTGTTTTTCTCCATCGTAATTGCCACGATTGCCAGGATTTGGTTCTTGCATCTGTAACAGGAGATTCAGGGAAAATGTAATTGTGACTGCTAGTAATAATTTTTCTAACATCTTTCTTCTCCTACCCACACACCATTAATGATTGAAAAGGTAGCCGTCAAAGTTCCAGAAAATAAAAATTAATTATCCCTGTGCTAATTAACATAAATTTATGACTGGCTATAATCCCTACTTATATAGTGTGCCCTTGAAATAGAGTTATATTGATGAGGAGATAGCAAAAATTTGATAAATTTTCGATGAGGAAACCATAAAAGCTGATAAACAAGTTAGTCTATAAGCGGATTCACCGAGAGTAGTGTAGAGTAAGCTGATTAGCAAACTAATAGAGTTAATAACTGCATATTCAACAGTTAAATATCTTGGGATAAGAATAGAAAATACCAATGGTAAGAAGTGAATTTATTGCGCGAATAGTAATGTGGCTTTGTTTTGCCACAGCTGCTTTGTCTCTAGCCGTACATTGGCGGCTCAATAATTCCATGAAAGCTGATGCTCATTCCCAGACACCGATGGGCAATAAAACACAAATCTCATCCTCCCAGGTGACACCACAACAGCAATTTTTCCGTAGTCAGAATCCTCAGACACCAGGAAAACAAAATTCATCCCAGAGGGTGGAAACTGATCAGCCACGTATTGTTGTAGATTTGAGCGATCGCCGAGTTTATGTGTACCGTCAAAGCACTGTGGTTGCGAGTTATCCCATTGGTGTGGGGAAAAAGGGTTGGGAGACACCTACAGGTTCTTTTAAAGTGATGCATATGCAACACAATCCTGCATGGCGACATCCGATTACTGGTCAAGTATTTCCAGCCGGTGCCAATAGCCCTTTGGGATTGCGGTGGATTGGCTTTTGGACGGATGGGCACAGTCACATAGGATTTCATGGTACCCCAAATGATGAAGTAGTAGGAAATCCTGTTTCTCATGGCTGTTTAAGAATGCGTAATCCTGATGTAGTTTCCCTGTATAATCAGGTAAACTTGGGAACACAAGTAGAGATACAGCAATAATCACAGCTACTTCCCCTTAGATAAGCATGAATGTGATTCAGCGATGAACATCATGCTAGCTAAGGTACCAATATCCAGAAATATCATCAGTTATTGGTCATTTATTGTTTGTAAATGACCTATAGCTATTGGGACTTTTGCTCAAAATTAGGTGCACAAGCCTGGAGTAACGAACTAACTTGAATCAGAACCTCATTTCCCGTATTTTTACCTAAAGCTTGACGTTCGGGGAAGAATTGGGGGCGATCTAAGTGGCGGGAAATTGCTTCACCCACTTGTTTGCCAATCAATTCACTGAGTTCATCTTTTGCTCGTTGGCGTTGGTAGGTAGCACCTTCTTCTGTGGTAGCGTACAAGGGGGGTAGACGGTTAAGAGCATAAGCGGCAATATCGCCTACGTCTATGGTTGTTTCACTTGTTGCTTCAATTTCTGCTACCCTGGCGATCGCTTCGGTGAGCACCAACTCTTCCATTACGTTAATAAACTGTTTGCGGGGTACCGCCACCACCTCACCAGTTAATAATGCTCCCATAAGTCTATCCAGAGCCATATACTCTTCTATGGATAGTTCCGATGCATGGTCGCAAATGCGTCCAACTTCTGCTTCCATCGATGGCGTAAGATAACCATCTTGGAGAGCTTGCTCAACAATTTTTTCTATACTCATAACATTCATTTTTTAGCCACCCAAGTGAGGTATAGATGGTACCAATCGAATTTATTGTGCCCAATTAAAAGCGAAGAATAAACAAAAATTTGCTATTTTATTCCACCAAAACGCCAAGGTACTGGATTGACAGATTGACCGTTGACATACAAACCCCAGTGTAGGTGGGGGCCCGTAGAAGCACCAGTGGAGCCAACCCCGCCAATTAATTGACCAGCTTTGACAATATCACCTTCTTTGACATTAATGCGATTGAGGTGCAGGAAAATACTGACCACTCCTTGACCATGATCAACACCAACGGTGTTACCATGAACCCGAAAACCTTGAGATACCTTGCCCACTAGAACCACTCGACCCGCAGCCGGAGCAATTACTGGTGAACCTGACCATCCAGCGTAGTCAACCCCACGATGGTAATAGTTCTTTGCAAATTTACCATTATAGTAGCGACGAACACCATAAATTGTACTCACCCTACCCTTATTTGGTCTCAAGAAAGGGCCATTCCAAAGTTTTTGGGGAGTTCGTAAGGCTTTGAATTCTTTAACTCGCTTAAGTTCATAGGCTGTAGCACGCAACCCAGCTTTGTTACCTCGTAGGGTGATACGTTGCACGGGGAACTTACGCCAACCAACCTGTACTGACAAATTTCGCTGTTTTCCACCAGCCATTACCCGAATGGGTTTTTCCCCTGATCGCTGCAATGGTGTTGTGGGAATCAATGCTCGATACTGATTGGGAGAAATTTGAAAAACTGGATAAGTTTTGTTTCCTTGAGTAACTTTGGGAACCGTAGCACTACTGCCATTTTCCATGTTAATGATTACTGACAGCGTGTCCCCTAATTTGGGTTTGAGGGGAGTCACTTGTACTTGTAAAGCACTGGCTGGTATTCCCCAAGCCACAGTTGTAGTGGTAAAAATACTTGTTAATAAGGCAGTTGCACCGAGTCTAGTAGTTAATCTGGGAACAGCAAAACCCTGCCACTTATTTTTAGAAGTAATAGTATCAACTGGAGTAATCATAGAAATACGATCAAAGCCAAGATAGAGGTTATATTTTATGATGTTTTTTAACAATTGCTTGATAACTGCTTGATTTTACCATTCGAGTGTTTTGCATAATATAGCACTATGCTTTTAGGGTGCGGGCATTGTTGCACGCTGAAGGCTGTGAGCAATAAAGTGCATTAATTTTGACTTGCCCGTAGCACTCCAGTCTGTGTCCATCAAAAAAATCATAGATGTCAAACAAAACACGTCAAACACCTCAGAGAACATATCGGAGATTACCACATATTAAAGAAATAAGTGTAAGTAATTTTACAATTAATAGATAATCAGAGAGGCGATCGCTTTGCTCAGGCTGGTTTTTGGGTCTAGATGGAGAAGTGATTCAACGCCGGATCTTGCGATCGACTAATGGGACTGATAAGCAATGCGGAGACTTTGGACTAAAATGACCAAAGATGCGATCGCCATCAATCCACCCCAAAACCAGTAAGGTAAGAATAATTGCTGTTGGATTTGAGCGGTATCAGATAAACCAAGAGAGCCGGCATTGCTGCTAAATAAATAATTCAATTGATGGTATGTACTAATACAAGCTTGTACGCCCAGAAATTGGACAGCAAACCCTTGCATCCATTTGGGAGCTTTCAGGGAAATACCTAGAATAACTAAACCCAACAAAGTAATTGCTACTATTCCAAATAGCGATCGCACCCAGATTAGCACTGAAAATAGTAAAAAACTACCTAAAATTTTCAAACAGAAAGAAGCTGTCTGAAGTTTGCGGTCAGCCAAAATTAATCCCGCACCAGCGATAGGTGGTCCCATTGGACCTGCTGCTGCGACTAAAGCTCTACCAATAGAACCGAAATATAGCCTGCCACTATAAAAAGCAACTCCAGAACCATTGCCATAGATTTGTAACTGTCGAAAATCTCCACCTAAAATGATGGCTGCTAAACCATGTCCCATTTCATGGAACCATGTGGCTAGGATGGTAAAGGGATAAAGAATATAATCTCCCGCCGGAATTTGCCACAATAAAACAGTAACAAGCGCCGCAGCTATTAACCAGGTAAATCCCGTGCGCTCAATAGCTGGTGGCGCTTGATTGTTATGCAAGAATTCAAAATTTTTCCCTGGCTCCCTCATAGACTGTTTTCCTACACAATTAATCCAACTATAGCAATTGTTGCGGAAATGCCATGTGAATGGATTGGTGTTCAGACAGATACCGAGAAGAGAACACACCAATTATGTAGTTTTAACTCCCAGGAATATACATGATTAGTACAAATCCCCAAAATAATTTGTGGCAAAAAAATAATAGAGCAGGGTGGGGTATTTATTCTCGTAATAGTCCTTGGTTTCTAGGAATGGAGGCTATGGTGTATGTATCCTTTTGGGGAAAGTCAACTCCAAAGCTAACAGGGACTGGGCATTTTGAGCTTGCTAGTTTGTACATCTCCTGAATAATCTGTTTGGGTGCTGCGAACATTTCCAAGAATTATAGTTCACTACTAGCAGCTTGTGAATAATGTTGGGAGATGGCTTGACGTATTTCCTCAAGAGTTAGGATTCCCAAACGAATTTTGATTTGGGGTCCAGAACGAGCTAGACGCAGTACAATGCCATCGCTGACAGGTATCTGTTGAATCTGGTTCCCATTCAGGAAGGTTCCATTGGCACCCAAACTGACAATTTCCCAACTATTATTTACTCTTCGCAATTCAACGTGACGACGTGAAACAACGGCACTGTATAAAACAACATCGTTGTCCGTCGCACGTCCAATGCGGATAATTGGTTCGTCCTCAAAAGTCCAACTCTGAGGAGGCAAAGATTGTAGAGGGTTCAGGAGAATTAGTGTAATCACGCGTTAGATTCTGTTCAAATTTGCACGCTTATCCGAATTTAAGAGAATTGAAACAAAAATGTGACCAAATCTCCTTTTCCTAGACTGATGCGATCGCCTGGTCGCAGTTTGTGCCTATTTCCAGGCAATAGTGGCAAATTATTAATATATGTACCATTAGAACTACCCACATCTTCAATGTAGTAGGAATCTCCCTCCACTCGAATATCTGCATGAATTCGAGAGACGATTTCAGAATTGGGAAATCCAGAAACATCTACATCTGGAGGAATTCTATCATTGGGTTTGCCAATATGAATCACGGATAAATTTTGTGGCAACTCAATTTGCTGTTCACTTTGGACATGAGCCAAGATTGCTGTTACCTGCTGTAACTGGGTTTTTGCCAATGTTACAGGTGCTTCTGCCTCTGGCTCTGGTGCCGGTGCGGGTACTTCTGCCACTGGCTCTGGCTCTGGTGCCGGTGCGGGTACTTCTGCCACTGGCTCTGGCTCTGGTGCCGGTGCTGGTACTTCTGCCACTGGCTCTGGTGCAGGTGCAGGTGCTTCTGCCACTGGCTCTGGTACAGGTGCCGGTGCTGGTACTTCTGCCACTGGCTCTGGTGCCGGTGCGGGTACTTCTGCCACTGGCTCTGGTGCAGGTGCAGGTGCTTCTGCCACTGGCTCTGGTGCAGGTGCAGGTGCTTCTGCCACTGGCTCTGGTACGGGTGCCGGTGCGGGTACTTCTGCCACTGGCTCTGGTGCAGGTGCAGGTGCTTCTGCCACTGGCTCTGGTACGGGTGCCGGTGCGGGCACTTCTGCCACTGGCTCTGGTACGGGTGCCGGTGCGGGTACTTCTGCTACTGGCTCTGGTACGGGTGCCGGTGCGGGTACTTCTGCTACTGGCTCTGGTACGGGTGCCGGTGCGGGTGCCGGTGCGGGTACTTCTGCTACTGGCTCTGGTGCAGGAACTGGCGGACTACTTTCCGTCGCACTTGCCTGTGGATTAACTGCAACAACAGTTGGTGGTGCAGGTGGTGCTTCTGGAGCCACGGGAGTCGATGGTGCTGTAACCACTAATGGTTGTGCTTGTACTAATGGATCGGGAGCAGTTAGAGGTGGTACTTCCATAGGAATATCAGGGGCTACTGTAGCAGCCGTATTTTGACTTCCAGCACGCAGGTTAAAGCCACATTGTCCGCAAAAAGCAGCATCTGCCTGCACAGTTGCCCCACAACTGGGACAATTAGTAGTAGATGGTAAGGGTGTGTAACACGCTTCACATTGGACAGCGCCATCTGGGTTAGGATGATTACAATTTGGACAGACGATCATGGAGTTAAGCCTTTGTTCAAGATCATCGTAAACATAGTGCTGACAAGCAGAGGCGCAGCTCTAGCTTTAAATTTTAACAATTAATACTGATTTGGCATCTAAGGTTTTAGCTCTGAACCTGCTGCCGCATCTAGTAACCACCAAAGTTCACCTTGGGGTTGTATTAAGCGAGATGGATATTGGGAGTTATCCGCTTCTGGTGCAAAGACTTGAGCTAAGGCAGGTCTTTTGTTTGCACCCCCTACGACAAACATAACGCAGCGAGCAGCATTAATAAATGGGTATGTGAAGGTTAGACGTTGATTTCCATCCTTATCACCCACAGTAATTAAGCGATCGCGTACCTTTAATGCTTCCGTGTGCGGAAACAATGATGCGGTATGGGCATCATCGCCCATCCCCAATAACACTACATCTAAGGCAGGAAAATTTCCTGGTGAGGTGTGAAAAAAAGTGTGCAGATGCTGTTCGTACTTAGCAGCTGCTGATGCAGGATCGGCATCACTTGTGGGCATGGGGTGGATATTTGCTGCTGGGATATCAACCTTATTTAACCATGCATTTCGCGCCATCAATTCATTACTATCTGGATGATCTGGTAGCACATAACGCTCATCCCCCCAAAACACATGAATTTTATCCCAGGGTAGTTTTTGTTGAGCGATCGCTTCATACAGCGGCTTGGGCGTACTACCACCAGATAAGGCAATGGTGAATTGACCCCGTTGTTGAATCGCTGTTTCCATTCTAGATAATATCAGCTCCAATGCCCTTGCTACTAGTGCCACTTTATCGGCTAGAACTTCTATTTTTTTGCTCATCATTCATCCATCATATTGCCAGCTTCCAGCAATACAATAGCGAAATTCTGCAAATCTTCCTTTTTCCCTTCTAAAACTTTTAATATCATCCACAGGTATTCCGTAAATTCCAGATAATTCAGTCAAGTTTACTCAGAATGCTGTAGCACATACCACTGGAGGACAAAGTTCATTAATAAAGATTCATTACTGTTATTTATTACGTAAATTTTCGTAAATTTTAGTATAAAAAATGGACTACTTCTAAATATTGGGTAGTGCTTAACCCTTTTCCAAAAATTGTTGTATGTTCATTAGCTAATTTTTCAATATATTTTATAGCATCTGATAAATCCATTTTTACAATCTTTCCTTCTGTTGTGTGGAATAGAACATTATCGCTTTAATTTTGTATATTTTTATTGGTAGTATATTTAACATTTTTTAATTTTTGTCCTATCCAGTGGAAGTGTTTTTTATAACATTCTAACTTAAATTTTATCTATTAGGATTTTTATTCCTCAATCTTAGATACCCTTAGCTCAATTCTTTGAAGTTATGCCTCAGCAAGAAAAAGTATTGGTTCAGCAGGGAACAATTAAATCTTGTAAAGATAATTTACTGGATTCAATTGATCAAGCGATTATACATTTTCAAGATTCTGAAACCCAAAGCGTTCTAAAAAAGCATGGTTTTGATGTTAATTCTCTAATTGATGATTTGAATGAATCCAAGATTTTGACATCACGACTAAGTGAGCAAAACAACGAATACAAGCATGGATGGGAAAGTTTTTTTAGAGAGGTTTGGAGTTTAGATGAGATGTCAATTGAAAATATAACTAACGAGATTGAAACTTATAAAAATAAAGGTCGTCAATTAACTCAAGAAGAGATAAATGATGCTAGTAGAAAAATAGTTCTTGGAATACGAGAACATATTAAGTATGCCATTGACAATGATGCCAATACAGTAGAACAACTAATACAACCAGCAGCCACAATTGCGGGTCAATTAAGTCCTATTCCTGAACTTCAACAAGAGTGTTACAATAAGCTGAACTCCTGTAAACAACAAGATATAGAAAATTTTCAAGCTCATTACAAAGACTCTATGGAGCAGAAAAAATTTGATTATCAAAACAATCAACTTCAGGAATCTTATGACTCTTTCCTAACTACTCTCAAGCCTACATAAAAATAGTTGTTACATTATCAATGTGTATCTAAGTAGGTAAAATAACGCTATGTGCAAGTTTATCTTGAGTTTCCTCCTTACAAAGGAGGGTTAGGGAGGATAAACAGGCTTATTTACTCAAGTTAAGATCCCCCAACCCCCTTAAAAAGGGGGCTTTGAAAAAAGTTGCACACGGCGTTAAAATAAGCAACAAACAGTCCTGCTTAGATATTTTTTTATTTTTATTATATATCAGGTTCATAACTATTGAGAAAAGTTACAAGTTCTGAAGAACTTTGAGAATCTTGAGGAGTCATATAAATTTCCAATTCCAATAAAATATTTTTTAGCCTTTCTTTTGAATCTTTAATGATTTTTATTTCATGATCTAAATTTATGTCTTCTTTTAATAATTTACAGTATCTGTCTCTTTGCGGTTGAAAATCCTGAGTATTTAAATCCTTTAGTAAAGTCTCTTTTTTTTGGGTAAGTTCAGCTAATTTAGCTTCAAAACTTTGTATTTCCCGAATAAATCTGTTACTTTTTCTATATAAATTTAGACGTTTAATATATTCTTGCGTTTGCTTTTCATCTTCCAGAAATATTTTTATTTTTTGATATTGTTGTTTTTCTAAAGTGTTTTCTATAGTGGACATTACTTTTATTCTCCTTGTTATGAAATAATTATAAAATACTAGTTTTAGTACAAGTAGCTGAATGTATTCATGATTTACATAACTTTATTTCTCCAGCATTAAAAGTTGACTAACTAATTTAGGGCTAGGTTTTTAGTTTAGTTAATTGTCTATTAATTTCATGAATTGATTTGCCATAATCTCTGCTAAATTCATCCACCTTGAATAGCTCATTTAACTCTTCAATTTGTTTGTTCAAAATAGGAGTCTTCTCCAGATTTTTTGGAGTTATTTTTTCAAAAAAATATTTTACTGCTGCTAACTCTTCCTCTAAACAACCTTTAACTACTGGTCCTTGGTGTTCCGATTCGAGATATTGAAGTGCGCGAATTGCTTGAATACGTTGTTCTAACAAAATAGGTTGTCGAGAATATTCTTGTATTTCCTGATATTCACGGGGCATATTAGATGTTTGAGACTGCTGCTGCATCTCCATCTGTTCCGCAGCTAAAACTGCTATTTGGTATTCCAACCATTTTATTTTAATTTCTATTCTAGAGAATATTTGCTCACTCTGATTCCATAAAATCATTTGTAAATTATTCTGAAGTTTGATTAACTCCTCCTTTTCAAGCCAATCTTGCAGTTCTCGTTGAATCTTTTCCTTAACTCTTAGACGATCCCAAATATTTGTCAACCATTGAAACGCTAATATTGTTAATACCGTACCTAGGACAGAAGGAAAAACTGTATCGCTAATACTTTTTTTATAGTCTTCGGTATTATTTAAACGCTTTTCTAAATCCTGTATTTTTATTTGGTCTTGATTGCTATTTGCGCTAGTATCAGGTTTTTGCCCACGTGATTCTGCTGTAGTTGGAGATAAATTGGTTTGAGGAATTTTATTTTTAGGAGATGGCGTATTAACTGTATTAGCTGCAACTTTTTGAGAAAAAAGCAGTTGATGAACACTTGGAGAACCTAACAAATATCCACCAACACCAGATATTAAGGCTGTACAAGCGCAAATTAGTAATATGCGAATATTGTGATTGTTGGAAAAGGAGCCTGAATTGTTTTCTTTCATAAATGCTTACCCTGGTATTTACACTATAATTAATATTTGAAAAAAGATTTTGTAAAAGCAATTGGGTTGAGGGTATATACTGGATGTATTTTACACCAATAAAAAAATTATGCCTGAACCACTTTAGAAATTCAAGCATAATTTTTCAAATCAAAAGTTAAATAAATTTGAGTTAAGTAATGTGACTTATATTGTCGAGTCCTTAATCATGAATTAGCTTTTGCAATAGGTCTCCTTCTTCAAGCATGGCGTTACGAATACGTATAATCATGTAATTGGCTGTGTTTTTATTGACTCCTATATGAATCGCTAGTTCGCGCACTGTAATCATTGTAGGCGACTTCATAACCAGTTTGATTGCAACAAACCATTTCCATAGTTCCACGTGGGTTTTATGAAATAGCGTACCAACAGTAACGCTATAAGAATTAAGGCAAGAATTACAGTGATACCTGCATTCTCGCTTGATTTCTGTAGAATTGGTAGATTCACAGTAAGGGCATTTTGGCGTGTCACCCCAGCGAATTCTCTCCAGATACTTCAGGCAAGCTTGATGAGATTGTGTCATTTTTACACCTAGAATCACTAAGTATAAAGACACTTATTTTTTGGCTCTTCCGTACCTGTTATCCTCAATACATCTGCAAATAAGCTTGAAACTCTTGTTGGGCAATAATAACAGGCTTTTTTCTTAACGTTTTGGCCTTGATGATGAAATTTAGGCTATAACCGCCTGTAAGCATTTAAGGTGGAACTGAATCCACTCACTATCAAATTATCAAACCAGCTATCTAATCTCGCCAAATATCGACAGAATTCTATGATGAAAGGCATAGCTCAGATATTCAACCTGTCAGCGTGGCGGATTTTGGCGAGATAACGGTGGTTGACAGGTTAGTAGACATGGTGCAAATGCTGCTAATTCGTGGGGATAGAAAGCCCACAGTGCTCATGGGAGCATCCCATTTTTTCAAAAAGCCCTCAGGCTAAAGCCTGGGGCTACACAAGCCAAGCCCGCCTGCGCGAGCTATAAAATTCTCTTAGCCCACGGAGGTGGGCTTTGTCCGTGTAGCGATACCCTTCTAGGGTATTGGATAGATTATTTCTTAAAATTTGGGATGCTCCCGTGCTCATTGAATCCAAGATTTTGCTCACTGGATGAAACCCAAGGACTGAGCGGACTTTCTAAGGGGTATTTGCGGGATGCTATTCACCAAGGAAAGCTAAACGCCAAAGTGATTAGTAAACGCTGGCGGTTAAAAGGAGCGGTTAGTAGCCTTACCTTTTTGATGAGCAACAGAAAAATGATAGAGACTGCGATAAATCATTTCTAGATAAATACTGTCACAAGGTAAAGAAAGATAAAACAACCAAGTTCTCCAAATCTGTAACTGAATTACATTCTTTGAACTTTCGGCTTCCCTACAGGAAAGGCTTCAGCCAAAAATGAACAAGCTGAGGAATCCGTCCAACGTATTACTCTCTTTCCCCTAGAAGATTACCTATAACGTAGGTTGGGTTGAACGGAGTGAAACCCAACGATATGCTGGGTTTCGTTCCTCAACCCAGCCTACGATTTTTCGGTAATTTAACACCAGGAAGGGATTAGTTTACCAGGCTATAATTGTTCTCCAATAATGAAATCTACAGCAAACGCACGAGAGCTTGGTTACCCTCGAAGAGTTATTTTGAATATTGGCACAACCTTTGCTTGTAATCAAAATGCACAATTCTTCCACCAATAGCCAATCCTATCCCAGACCGACATGGAATGAATATTTTCTCATGTTGGCGAAATTGGCAGCTACGCGCTCAACATGTCTAGCCTTTCCAGTGGGGGCTGTAATTGTCAAGAACAAACAAATCCTGGCTACGGGTTATAACGGCTCCCCATCTGGTTCTGCCCATTGTACTGCCCAGGGTTACTGCTATCGGGACCTGAGTAGTTGTGATGCTAGTAAAACCCTACCTTCACGAGCTGTACATGCCGAAGCAAATGCGATCGCCCAAGCTGCCAAACATGGTATTTCCACGGATGGAGCTAGTATCTATGTAACTTTAGAACCATGTTTATCCTGCCTGAAGTTAATCATTTCCGCAGGAATTCACGAAATATTTTATGAAACGACTTTCAATCAAGGGGATAAAGCCCGCGTCAGAGATTCATTTATCCAGGAAGGTTTAGTTCAGTTACACAAAATCGATTTATCCCCAGAAACAGCCTCCAGAGCATCCCAATTTCTACTTAACCCCACATCTTTTGCTAACGAAAGTAGTACACTCCCTCAGGAATTGATTGATTCTTAATTGTTTGCATGAAAATATCTAAACTTCTTGCGAACGATGGGTATGACGAAATTCCGTGACTTGATTCGCTAAATCGAGAATTGACTTCGGCATTTCCGGTCCAGTAAGAATAATATCTATGTGTCCTGGAACTTTCGCCATAAAATCCAATACTTCTGTTTCGGGAATCAGACCAAAATTGATGGCCAAACTTAACTCATCTAAGACAACGAGAGAATACTTACCACTCAGTACAACTTTTTGTGTATGCTGCCACAACTTTTGTAAGGAATAGGCTTCCGCCTCATCAAGATGGGGTGTATCAATACAACGAGGTAAATCGCAGCGAATCCAATCCATATTTTGTCCTAGTTGGATGGGATTTTCATTTCCTTGGTTAATACCACCTTTGAGGAACTGGATAATTAAAACAGGTGTACCTTGACCGGCAATTCTCAGTGCTTGAGCCATAACTCCTGTGAAAAAGTTACGGTGATGACTAGTAAAAACTTGTACTACTCCTGTTATCACTGATGATAATTTATGGGTCGTATTTATACTTGGGGTTTCTAATTGAGCAACCATAGGTAAATGTCTAAAACAATACAATGTTTTTGGGGCTTTTTGTCCAGAAATTTATCAGTTTTTTTGCCAATAAAATTCCATAGCTTGTTCTTGCTGCATTCTTAGTCAATCACTAGGTTTACAATTCAGTCAACAGTGATCGGATTTGTGATTTTTGCTGCTGATGGAAAAGCCAGTATAAAAATGAAGACATCAAAATTTACCTTGAGCGGATGTTAGATTGCATATTCCAGTGGGAACAACAAGTCTAGATAGTGATTAATTTGACCATTAATTCCTTAATGTTACACTAGCGCAGTAGTGCGTCAGCATTCCTCAGATTTATCTGTGGACTCAATATCTTTAAATCCAAAATCCAAAATCTAAAATTGTTTGACGGTGTGAGGAGATAATTGTTGTGAGATTAGTTATCCTGGGAGGTTCTGGGGCTGGTAAAAGTACTCAAGCACAAAGAATTGGTGAACACTTTCACATCCCACTCATTTCTACTGGAGCCATCCTCAGGGAGGAGATTGCTAGTCACTCTGAGTTGGGGTGCAATATTCAGTCGTATTTGCAAACGGGTGATTTAGCTCCTGATGAAATTATGATTGAATGTATTCGCCAAAGACTGATACAGCCTAATATCAAGGATGGTTGGGTACTGGAGGGGTATCCCCGTACAGCTTTTCAAGCAGAAGAATTAGATTTTTTATTGGATGATTGCCAACAAAAACTAGATTGGGCAATTTATTTACAAGTACCAGAGGCAGTTATGGTAAATCGTTCATTGGGTCGTTCCCTAGAAGACGATCAACTAGAAATTGTCCAGCGTCGCATAGAGTTATTTTACGATCGCACTATCCCCATTCTCGAATATTATGACCGTCGCCGTCGTCTCTTAACTATTAACGGAGATCGAACTCCAGAAGCCGTACTGCAACAAATTGTTAATTTCCTCTGTGTTGCTAGGGACGTAAAATAATTCTAAATCCTTCATTCTAAATTCGCTCACTCCCCTTGACCAAACAGTAATCGGTATCAAGCCCTTCGATTTTTCGATGGGAAAATTGTTAGCACAGCACAAGAGTACAGGAGGCTAACTGATAACTGAAGTGATGGTTCTTGAAAGTAGTGTAATGTATTGCGATCGCCTGCTGATCTCTGCATTTTTCTCATCAAAGGGCAGAACTAGCACATTAATGTAATTTTAGTTACTATCAATACCAGTGATTATACATTTAATTGATCGCCAATCACACTCTCAGCATGTGAAGTTATCTACTAAGGGGTATCAAACTTATTCTCCAATTGACCCAGTTTTGATTACCATTGCAGAAAAATCATATTCATATCAAATTGATTAAACAGTTATGTTCAATGCCACAGAAATTTTAATTAATTCTTTTGTCGAGCTGATTCGGGAAGGATACCGCCGCACTTACGGCTGCTTCAAAAATGATTACCAAGATATTATTGCTTGGGCTGGTAGCATGGCATTGGAAAATATTGCCAACAGCGATGCTTTGTACCATAACGTAGAACACTCTATTTTAGTCACCCTGGTAGGGCAAGAAATTTTACGTGGTAAGCACATTAGGGAAGGAGGAGTATCCAGTGAAGACTGGCTACATTTTATGATTTCCCTGGTATGCCATGATATTGGCTATGTTAAAGGGGTGTGCCGAGAAGATAAAGAACAAGAATCTTTATATGCCACAGGTCAGGAGGGGACTATGATATCCTTACCCCCTGGAGCTTCTGATGCCAGCCTTACCCCTTATCACGTAGATCGCGCTAAACTTTTCATTGAAGAACGGTTTGGTGGTCATAATTTGATTGACTCAGAGGCAATTAAAATCAACATTGAATTAACCCGTTTTCCCGTTCCGAATGCAGATGATCATCAAGGAACCAACAGCTATGCAGCTTTGGTAAGGGCTGCGGATTTAATCGGTCAATTAAGTGACCCACGTTACCTAAAGAAAATCACTTCCTTGTTTTATGAGTTTGAAGAAACGGGGATGAATAAGGTGTTGAGTTACAAAACTCCTGCGGATTTGAGAAATAATTATGCCAAATTTTATTGGAATGGTGTTTATCCTTACATCCAAGATGCACTACACTATTTATCTCTGACACAACAAGGAAAACAGATTATTGCCAATCTCTATTCCAATGTGTTTGTGGTAGAACATGAGAAAAAACTAGAACAACAACGCAGTTTGGTTGAACAGGTTCAATCTTAGTGGTTCGTTCTGGATAGATTAAATTGTTAAGCACGGGGTGATGTATGAATTGGTGGCAGAAACTAAAGAAAAATCCATTGGCGAAGTTTGGCACAATTGTACTAGTAATCTTTTATTTGTCAGTAATAGCAGCTGATTTTATTGCTCCCTACAGTCCTTATGCACAACAGGCTAATGGCTCATTACTGCCACCAACTAAGATTCACTGGGTATCTAAATCTGGGCAGTTTACCGCACCCTTTGTTTACCCTACTATCCAAGGAGATACGGATTTAGAAACGGGTAAGCGTCTGATTGAAGTAGATGAAACCAAGCCTTCACCCTTGAGATTATTTGTCGCAGATGAGAATTCTAACTGGCATTTATTCGGTACTACTGGCGAAGCTAAGTTTAATATTTTAGGTACTGACGATCAAGGAAGAGATCAATTTAGTCGCTTAGTTCATGGCGGACGCGTTAGTTTATTTATTGGCATTGTGGGGGTTTCTCTTACTTTCCCCTTGGGAATGTTAATTGGGGGTATTTCTGGTTATATAGGTGGCTGGACGGATAGTATTATTATGCGTCTGGCGGAAGTATTAATGACTTTCCCCGATATTTATCTGTTGGTGACTTTAGGTGCGGTTTTACCACCAGGGTTAAGCAGTACTCAACGCTTTTTACTAATTGTGGCGATTACCTCTTTGATTCGATGGGCTGGTTTAGCCAGGGTAATTCGCGGACAGGTATTATCTATTAAGGAAAGAGAATTTGTGCAAGCAGCACGGGCAATGGGGGGTAAGCCAATCTACATTATTATCCGCCATGTTTTGCCCCAAACTGCTACCTACATTATTATTTCGGCAACCCTAGCCGTTCCTAGTTTTATTGGTGCGGAAGCGGTATTGAGTTTGATTGGATTGGGGATTCAGCAACCAGATCCCTCTTGGGGTAATATGTTATCCCTGGCAACCAATGCTTCTATTTTGGTATTACAGCCTTGGTTAATTTGGCCTCCGGCGGTGTTGATTATTTTAACGGTGTTGGCATTTAATTTACTGGGGGATGGTTTAAGAGATGCCCTCGATCCTCGGAGTTTACAACGGTAATGAGCATCTAAACCTCATCCATCTTGAGAACTGGAGTTTTCCGTTCAAAGGGAATACCAAAAAATCAATTATCCTGTAGGGGCACGGCACCTACAATATTCTTCTATAGAACCCATTTGGGATCTTTTCTTGAAATGCAAAGGATTTAGGAAAGCCGTTTTAACCAGCCTAGTAACTGTAGGGATTCAGGAAACCGAAAAATCATGAAAAATGACTGCAAGAATCATGAAACCCAGATTGGTATTGAACTTGTGCGTTGGTAAATAGATCCCAAATGGATTCTATAGGAATCATACTTGATTTTTGAGAAAATTAAATATAGCGATATATTTCATTGTAGTATCATGAATAAAATTGTCGGGACAACAGAAGCTGCATTTTTATTAAATATTTCCATCTCTAGAGTCAAAGTTTTGCTGCAGCAACAAAGGATTAAAGGAGCAAAAAAAGCAGGTAGAGTCTGGAAAATTCCCTTAATTAAAGGAATACCCCAAGTGCAAGAGCGTCATCGG
>JASJCJ010000156.1 GCA_030066045.1 Calothrix sp. MO_167.B12 | reverse complement strand
TCATCTGTGATGTACTGACCCCAAATTAGCCCTGCTAACTCGAAGCTTAACATCTCCTCGATAGACATATCTAGGGAGTATTGGTAGTTAAAGATTGCCATACATTTAATCCTTTTTTACTAACCCGTTTAATTTAAAAAATTGTGTTTGCAGGCAATGTAGACTAAATATGCTTCTCCCTAAACTGTCTAAAAACTGTCTAAATTCAAGCATAAAGATTGTAGTAGTATGCTCTAACCCTTGAAATAAACATCAAAGCCTGCACATTTAACTGTTGTTACCATTAAATCCTCTGTTCAATGAAAAATAGGTGAATGTAATATCAATTTTCTCTAAAGACTTTGAAATATAGTAGGGCTTGCAGCAAAAAGTCTTTGGGTGAGGGTAGGCAACAGGCAACAGGCAACAGGCAACAGGCAACAGTTTCATCCCTGATTTTTTCGATTCTTTTTATAGCACTACGGTTTTAGGTTAGGACATATTTTTAGGCTAAAAGCTTGATTATTCATGGAGTATCGGAATTCAAAAGTGTCCTAACGTGCTTTGGTAGTGCTATATACCGTAGTGGGAGTATCTTGCTCCCTTGAGATCAAACGCGGGCAAGATGCCCGCACTACAAATTTAAACGTTTGGGATGCTCCCTTTGAACGTAGCAATGAGACTTGTAACCTCAGTTTTGACAATTATCTGCCATGTTTTGGGATGAATGGAAAGTTGTCTGAGGAGAATCAGCCACTAACTCTATCTTTCCATTGGGATTAATAATCCATCCTTGTGCTTCCCTTAGTTGGAATGGATTTGATTGTACCTTTTGATGTACAGCTGCTGAAGTTTGATTCACAGAATTATTAATTTGCTTTGGTCTACTTTGTGCTACTGTGCCTTTAAGAGAACGCAAATCTACCCATAAATTCTGACTTCTCAATGTTTGACTAGGATTTAATGGTAATCCTCCTTTACCTGCAACTACAAAGGAATTTCGCTTTTGGGAACAACTTCTAGCAACTAATTTATTTCTATCGAGGGGAATAGCTGGTAATTCTTTGCTGTTTATTTTCTTATCTTCCTCTGTGCTGTTAATCTCCACTTCTCCATCAACACCAAATTTGGAACTAGCAGTAATTGCACTGTTTGGAGATACAAATAGTGCTTTGGTATTGATTTGGATATTTCCTCCATTACCCAAAACAGCATCAGCCCTAATACTACTATTTTCCAGGAGTGCGATCGCATCTGCGCTGATAAAAATATCACCCCCACCACCTGTGCTATCAAATACACTGGTACTAACTGAGCTATTGTTACGTAGAAATATCTCGCTAGCAGTGGCAATCAAGGAGATATCGCCACCGCCTGTCTTTTCTGAAGTTGCAGTAATTTGTCCTTGATTAGTTTCTAACTGTTCAAACAAGATATTAATGTTACCTGCTTGACCTAAATCTGCACTATTAGTAGAAATTTGTGCCCCATTGGTAAGGGATACCCGTTTGCTCTTAATGTTAATATCACCACCATCACCCGATGAGTTAGCCGTTGCTTCGCTAAATAATCCCGTGGATGAGCCGTCCAAGCTCAGTTTATTGGTTTGAATGTTGATGCTACCACCATCTCCCTTGGCTGTGGTATTAGTGCTTATAGCAGCACCAGTAGTAAATTCCACAGAGCTACTATTGATATCAATAATACCTCCTTTGCCATCTCCCCTAGTTTCAGCTAGGATTTTACTGCCATTACGAGCAATTAATGAATCTTGCACATTTAAGGATATAGTACCGCCATCTTGTGCTGCACTGGATGCAGTAATACGGCTAAAATTCTCTGGCTCGGCACTATCTAACAAAACTGATTTGGCCTCTATTTGCAGATTTCCAGTTTTTCCTTGTCCTGGTCTAGTGTTGGGATTATTGATAGCGAAATTACTGACATTTATAATTGCCCCATCTTGAATGATCAGCTTATCTGTGGTAAGGCTTATATTTCCACCATCTCCCTTATCAATCACGGCACTGGCAAATAAACCACTACGATCTCCTGTGGATGTAGATGTACCAATTAGTTCCACAGATTTAGTTGCGTTGATTGTAATATTTCCTGCCCTTCCCGAACCACCGATAGCAGTAACAATCCCAGCTCCATCAAAAATTTTTAAGTTGTCAGTTGTAATTTGTAAATCACCGCCCACACCTTGTGCTCCAGGAACAACAAAACTAAATAGACCACTACCTGAATTTCTTAGCTCTATATCCTTAGCTGTTACCTGTATCACACCCCCTTTACCAGTACCCAATACACTAGTATTAATCCTGGCGTTATCAGCAACACGTAATGTCTGAGCTTCAACGGTTATATCACCACCCTGACCCGTGGCATTTCCTTCTACATTTGCGGAAATAGCACTACGTTCTCCTGCATCTGAAATACCGCTTAAATCAATACTATTTGCCTTAACAAAGATTTTGCCTGCATTGCCTTGACTAGAAGTACTAGCTGTAATTTGGGCTCCATCCTTCACTGTTAAGGTTTGAGCTTCAACGCTTATATTACCACCGTCACCAGTAGCATTGTTTTCTACCGTACTAAATAGACCAGTATTTTGGCCTGTTAGCTCTATATCCTTAGCTGTTACCTGTATTACACCCCCTTTGCCAGTACCAAATACACTAGCATTAATTTTGGCGTTATCGGCAATACGTAAGGTTTGAGTTTCAACAGTTATATCACCACCCTGACCCGTGGCATTTCCTTCTACATTTGCGGAAATAACACTGCGTTCTCCTGCATCTGAAATACCGCTTAAATCAATACTATTTGCCTTAACAAAGATTTTACCTGCATTGCCTTGACTAGAAGTATTCGCTGTAATTTTGGCTCCATCCCTCAACTTCAAGGAGTTGGTTTCTAAATTTAAATTACCGGCATTTCCTGTGGCTCCCCTTGCCACATTAGCGGATAAAAGGGTAGGAAATTCGGAAAAATTCTTGCCATCAGTACTGGGAACTACAACTGTCCCTAGTAATTCCACTTCCTGAGCTTTAATAGTTAAATTTCCCGCATTTCCTTGACCAAATGTAGTGGCAAAAATCTGCGCTCCTCCATCAAGTTTTAACCTATTTTTTATATTCAGCTCTATGTTACCTCCTTTACCAGTAGCATTCACTGCCACTGGAGCAAATAAACCACTCGGACCAAAGGGACTAATACCAGTCACTTCCACATTATCTGCTGTAACCTTCAGAGTACCTGCATTACCAGAGCTAAAAGTACCAACAGATATTTGACCACCATCAGTAATAGTCAAGTTTTTAGTATCAATAACTAACTTACCGCCAACCCCTGTGGCATCTGGAGCAACATCTGTGGATAAGCGGCTCATAAACTCAAAAGAGAAGCTGGATGTGCCAGGTTTTAATTTGCCAGATAAGTTAACAGCTTCTGTGGCTTTTATGGTTAAAGTTCCTCCAGTATCACTATCATTTTTGACAGTATCACTATCATTTTTGACAGTATCTGCAAACATAGCAGAACCCTCAATAATATCGATACGTCGTCCTTGTACTTGAATATCACCACCTTTGCTGCCACTTACTTCCAGAGAAGAACCAAGAAATGTATAGCCACCCCCTGCTTGTGGAGGGACATTCAAACGAAGTCCACTTGCCAGACTAATATCCTGAAAATTGTTGGCATTGACATCTTTATAATCAAATATCCAACTGGAATTGTCCTGACTGAGGTTAACTATACTGTCACGGACACTTCCTAGCTCAATTCGCCCGTCCTCAGCTGTTAAACTAGCTCCTTTGAGAGAGACATCCCCACCTATTAAGGCAAGGGTTTGACCAGACTTTACTTTTAATCCTGTAAATGCTCTTCCTCTTTGTACAGCCTCGGTATTATCATCTATCTGGAATGCTTGACCAACACCATTAACTTCTATGGCTCCGGGATTAGAACCATATTGCAATCCTACAGGAACTTTTATACTCAGGATTGGTGGGGTACTTTTGTCATTGGCACTAAATTTTACCTGATCTTCAAAGATGATACTATCTGCTGTTGAAGTAACGAAAGAACCACCTATGTCCAGGGAAGCATTAGGACCAAAAATAACCCCACTAGGATTAAGCAAAAATAGACTGGCTGTACCATTAGCCCTAATTGCACCATCAATTATAGAAACGTTACCCCCAGTTACTCGACCAAAAATGTTCTGAATATTTGTGGCGTTGTCAAAAAAAGCAGAACCCTCGCTAGGAATAGAGAACTGATCAAAACTATGGAAGAGATTATTCCCAGAGCGCGTACCACTGTTAATGAGATAGTGCTTGCCATCAGGAGAGGACAAGACGTTTGTGTTCAGACTGTTGTCAGAAGTAATCGAGGGAGTATTTTGAGCGATCGCTGGTTGTGATACAAGTAAATAATAGGTAGTAAGACCACAGAATATATATAAATTAGCTGGTATTAACTTCAGCATCTTATTTTTTTTTACAAGCTATTTAAATTTAGTGTTCCCATAATTCTCATAAAATCTATCTATCTGTGTAAATTTGACTTGGGGGGAATAATTTTCGGCAAATTCCCAGAAGATAGAGGAAAATCGCACCTCATTTGTTCGGTTCTACGACTTTCATTCACCCCCAAATAACTATAACCTCATAAGTAGTGATGAACCTGCTGACCCACTGAAGGTAACTAGCAAATCAAGGGGTGAAAATCGGTGTACAAATGGATATTGCCAAGCCTAGAGGAAGTTGTAGCCGTAAATCAATCCATTATGGTTGAATGTTCATCTGCTAAAGCTCAACAGCAGTGGCGAATGAGCCTAGCAGCAGCAGAACAAATACTGTTTAATGATGTTAAAAAAATAACCCATAATAGCATATCTGGATTGGTTTTAACAGGACCAGTTCCTGTATTTAGTCACCCACAGTTAACCCATCATTTGCAGAGTATTACTTTTACAGCCAAGCCATTTAACCCCTTGGCTTTGATGCCTACTGTAGATGTCAATCCGGATGCAGAAGTTTGCCCCCAAGAATCTGTATTACCTTTGTTACCAGTAGATCCTTTGGCTCAAGAGCAATTTTGCTTAATATTTACGGAAAAATTGAGATTACTACTGGTTTTGACAGCAGAAGAAAATGGTAGACGCAAGTTCCTCTTTTCTTTTGAACCAGAATTAGTTCAACAAGCATGGCAAGCATTGGGAGCAAGGGTGATGCTTACTAATCCCAATTTTTTTGCAGATTTAGAACTATTAGTACAAAAATATCCACAAGTAGCACCAGATTACCGCCAGGTTTTGCAGTTTAGTCAGTTGTTACTAACCTATATGCCAGAACCGGAGGCAGAGGCTGTACCTAAAGGACAAAGTGAGAAGGGAAATATGACTGTTAATATTTCATCGCCTCATGCTGGTTTATATAAACAAGATATCTCAGATAATAGTATTGACAATTCTCACTCATCCACACAACGTAATGATGTAGAATTACTGCAAGCTTTTGCCCATGAAGTCCGTACTCCATTAACCACTATTCGCACCACCACACGCCTATTGTTAAGGCAAAAGAGCTTGCCTGATAACGTCATTAAGCGCTTAAAAATTATTGATCGTGAATGTACCGAACAAATTGATCGCATGGAGTTACTATTCCAAGCAGCAGAGTTGGAAACTTGTAATGTTGGCAGGCTAGCTACCAAAACTCCCCTCACAGCTATGTCCTTAGATCAAGTTCTCCATCAAAATATCCCCCGTTGGCAAGAAACAGCCAGTAGACGTAACTTGACTTTAGAAGTTGTTTTACCCCAGCAGTTACCAACGGTGGTAAGTAATCCGGTAATGTTAGATCGGGTTCTGACAGGTGTGATGGAAAATGTAACTCGTAATTTACCTTCAGGAAGCCGCATTCAAGTACGGGTAATTCCTGCTGGCAATCAATTAAAGTTGCAATTATTACCTTTACCACAGTCCCAAGAGCAGGACAAAAAATCATCATCTCCATGTACGCCACCCATACGTAAAGCACTGGGACAATTGCTAACTTTCCAACCAGAAACAGGTACGATTAGCCTCAATCTTTCTGCAACCAAACATCTATTTCAAGAAATAGGTGGTAAGTTAATTGTTCGTCAGCGTCCCCAACACGGAGAAGTTTTAACCATCTTCTTACCCTTGGAAATTCAAGAAAAGCAACCGTTAGGGGCGAAGAATTAGGAGGGAAGGAGTGAAGGAGGGAAGCAGGGAAAGAGTGAAGGAGGGAAGGAGTGAAGGAGGGAAGGGAAATTCCAAATTTACATTAGACATCTCCACAGTTGTAGACGCGCAGCATATACACTCCCTTACTCCATCGCCAGCATCCCAAATGTTTAAATTTGTAGTGCGGGCATTTTGCCTGCTTTATATAGCGGTAGCCATTTTGATTAGGACATTGAAATGGGGATAAGCAAATGAAAAATATTAGAGTTTACGTCCTAATATCATGTCCGCTTACATACCCTTAATAAAACTCACGCAAAGACGAGCCAGTGCGTTGGGCGGCTCCGCCGACTTGAAGCAACTGGCGTGCAAAGACGCAAAGGTTATAAGGTTATTTCATTATGGGCTTACTCCCGGACTTGATATAATACCATATCCGTCTGCACACTTACTATAAAATTAACGCTGAAATTTTGAAATATAAAAAATCTATAAATTTTATATCGCAACTAATTACCCGGACATAATATAACTTCTCTGGCTACAGCTATATAGGGTTTGCTGAATAATTATAAAACATTGATAAATCAATGCTTTGGTGGTTATTTATTGGGTCATAAGTGCAAGGGAATTAGGATTGTAGGTTTAAAATTCTTGCATCTTTAATTTTTTCTGGTAAAAAAAATCACGAAAAATAAGGATGAAACTGTTGCCTGTTGCCTATTGCCTGTTGCCTACCCCACCAAAAGACTTTTTGCTGCAAGCCCTATATAGAGCCATTTTGATTAGGACATTGAAATGGGTATAAGCAAGTGGAGAATCTTGGAATCTATTTCCTAACTTACCTGGCTATAGCTATATATCAAGGGAGCAAGATGCTCCCACTACTACATATTTTTGAAAAATTGGGATGCTCCCACTCCATCACTCTGGGCGGGGAAACCCCACCCCTACTCCCTCACTCTAGGTAAATGGACTGTAAACGTAGAACCTTCCATCAACTTACTTTTAACCGTAATAGAACCGCCACTCACTTGTACCAGGTGTTGTACCATTGTTAAACCCAATCCAGCACCGCCAGGATCTTCCGTGGTGGCTGGATGGACGCGATAGAAACGGTCAAAAATTTTCGGTAAGTCATTGTCAGAAATACCGATACCAGTATCCCGGACTTCCAATTGTACATAATCCCCTTGCAGACGCGCTCGCACCCAAACCTGTCCGCCATTGGAGGTAAATTTAATACTATTGGCAATTAAATTAATCACTATTTGCCTGAGTCCACCACTGACACACCTCACAGCAGGTAATTCATTTGGCACTGTGTAGGCAAGCATAATGCCTTTTTCTTGTGCTAAAGGCTGGTAGGTACTAACTACTCCTGGAACAACATCCACTAAATGAACTGATTCTGAAGTAGTTTCATCTAAATTATGCTCCATTCGCACCAGTTCCAAAACTCCATGAATCAACGCGTTTTGCCGATCACATTGAGTATTAAGCATTTGTAAATAACGTTGCCGCTGAGGTGCTTTCATGTTAGGAGAATTTAACAAACTCAGAGCAGTTTTCATATGCGTCAGAGGAGTGCGTAACTCTTGACACATATGGTTTAAGTATTCATCTTTATTTGCTAAAGCATTTTGTAAGTTGTGATTTTGTTCCTGTACTTTGGCAACTTTCTGGGTGATGACTTGGCGACTAATTTCGTCTTGTCTTTTAATTTGTTTTGCTAATAGTCGATTGATTAATTCCAGGTTTGGTGTGTCTGGACAAAGGAAATCTCTAGATAATTCTTCTGGGGCTATTTCTTGATAAATACCATCTAATACCCGTTGAATTATTTTGCCGTCAAAACAGGTAATTCCCAACAATGATGCTGTTTTCTTTTGATTGATACTGGCTGATTTCTGTTCTCTCTGCTTCTTTTGTGGGCGATATGCCAAGATTAAGCTGCAAAACTGCGGCGACAAGACAACAAAAAAGTATTCTCTTTTTAATTGACTCTCACCATCGAGTTGTAAGTATAAGTGATGCAGCGATGGATCTTGATTATTTGCCTCAGTGGCTGATTGACTATTTTTCTCAAGATGGCAAGTATAGATTGTAGTTGCGTTATCTAAGGCGGAGTTATAGCGGGTAATTTCTGATTGCCAAATACTTCCCGGTGGTAATTTTACCCATAAAGTGGCTGCAATCTGCTGTTCGATGAGTAAGTCAATTTGTGACTTTACCAGTGATAGCAAAGTGGCAGAAGTTAGAGGAAATGTTTGGGGTGAGTCTTGCTCTCCCAAAGCTAACTGATAAAGAGACAGATCCTGAGCAGGAGAAACATTCATGAATTCAGCACAATTAAAGAGAGGAAAAACAATTAATGTTAGAGAATGTTTAGTTTAGAGCATGACCATCGAATTAAATCCGTTGGTACAGTTAGTGTAAATTTTTTATCTTATGTGTACATAGTTACTGAGTTTAACAGTAAAATCACTTTAGTTGATTTCATGTTATTACCCAATAAGTAGTTATACCAATCTTTCCAATTAGTCAATAGTAACTGCAAAAAAGTTTACTTGACTAATCCGGAGTTGAGGAGGGAAGGAGGGAAGAATTCTAACTCCGAACTCCGAACTCCGAACTCCGAACTCCTTACACTACATCTTGGTCGCAATTCTATTGCTCAAGGCAGCCCGTGCTTGTTCTCGGTCATCGAAGTGAATTTTTTCTGTACCTAAGATCTGATAGTCTTCATGACCTTTACCTGCAATGAGAATCCCATCACCTGGTTGGGCTTGAGCGATCGCTTCTTGAATTGCTTGAGAGCGATCGCAAATTACGGTTGGGTTGGTTGCTGTTGGTATGCCTGCCAAAATATCCTGTAAAATCCTCTCTGGGTCTTCTGTACGGGGATTATCTGAGGTAACTACAGCCACATCTGCTAAGTCGGCGGCAATTTTGCCCATTTGCGGGCGTTTGGTGCGATCGCGATCGCCTCCACAACCAAAGACACAAATCATTTTACCAGGTATAAAAGGACGAGACGCTTTAAGCAAATTCTCTAAGCTATCTGGTGTGTGGGCATAATCCACAATGACGCTAATATCCTGCTCTGGACTAATTTCCACTCTTTCCATTCGTCCCGGTACTCCAGGAAAGTTAGCGATCGCCTCTGCTACCACTTGTAAATCTAATTCCAGGTATAAAACTGCTCCCACTGCTGCCAGTAAATTTTCTAGGTTGTACTGACCAACAAGGGGCGATCGGAAGGCTATATAACCTTTTGGTGTATGCAATTGTCCGGTGACTCCATTGGGTTCGTAACTTAAGTTACTCATCCACAAGTCCGCGCTGGTATCGTTGACGCTGTAACTCCAAACCTTCTGGGCACCCAGACTATTAATTAACCGCTTACCGTAGGCATCATCGGCGTTGATAATTGCCTTACCTTGTAAATAATCGGCGGAAAATAGTAGGGATTTCGCCGCAAAATAATCTTCCATATCTTGATGGAAGTCCAGATGATCCTGGGTGAGATTACTAAATACACTAACTGCAAACTGACAACCCAATACCCTTCCCTGTGCCAAAGCATGGGAACTAATTTCCATTACTCCATACTTATTACCAGCATCTGCGGCGGCAGCTAGTTGTGCTTGTAATTCCACTGCGAAGGGTGTGGTATGGACTGCTGTTTGTTCAAACCCTTGCCAGCGAGTATACAAAGTACCCATTAAAGCTGTGGGTTGTTGAGCTTGTTGGAAAAAATGCTCAATTAAATGGGTGGTGGTAGTTTTACCATTAGTTCCTGTTACCCCAATTAGTTGCAATTTTTGAGCCGGATTGTCATAAAAAACAGTTGCTAATTGGGCACAGACTTGAGTCATATCCGTTGCCACAATTATGCAATCATCAGGAGTGGGTGGATGTTTTGCAGCCGCTTGGGGGGAAATAATTGCAGCCATCGCCCCAGATGCAATGGCACTTTGCCAAAAATCTCCACCATCAACCCTTGTTCCCGGCATTCCTATAAATACATCTCCCACACTGCAAGCATGGGAATTTGTCTTTAAGCCTTTAATTTCAGCATCTAGAGCTGGATGTGCAGGTAATTGAGCAATCCCCTCTACATTAGCTAGTAACTCCCGCAGTTTCATCTTTGAAAACCTCGTCACACGCTTGTCTTGCGCCTATTCTGCACTAAGTTTATTTTTTCTACAAATATGTTAGAGGTACTTCTGTAAAATTTGCTCTAATTTTTGCACTGTAATCCGGGGAGAAGGGCGGGGTATTGGTTGCAATTTATCCTGATTGTCATCACCAGCCCAAAACAGTACGGGTACTTCATATTCATAAGCTTGAAACCAATCATTACGGGTGGTAATATCGCGAATTTCGAGGTGGAGAGAAGGAATATTACCCATTTGTATAATTGTTTCCAACTTCTCTTGCAAACCTTCACACAAGTGACATCCTGGCTTGCTGTATAGAATGAGTTGCATTTGTATCCTTTCTGTAGATAGCAAGTTGACACTCTCAATATTAAATGGTTGTTAGTTGTTAGTTGTTAGTTGACAGTTGACAGTTGACAGTTGACAGTTGAAAGTTGACAGCTAGGAGTATTTAATTCTTCACCCCATCACCCCATCACCCCATCACCCCATCACCCCATCACCCCATCACCCCATCACCCCATCACCCCATCACCCCATCACCTCATCAATCCTTCCCTCCTTCCCTCCTTCCCTCCTTCCCTCCCCAAACTCCAGGGACATAAACAAAAACCCCTTTCATTTGCGAATGGGGTTTTTTAACATAAATTCATTAAAATTTTAATTTTTGGCTTAAAACATATTCATAATCGTGATAACACTCACACTAGTCAGCATTACCATAGCTCCCATCAATAGAGATTCTTTTAATGGGTTGGGAGTGTTTGAATTATTCATAATGATAGAATCCCTCGTTTTTTAACGTTCCATTAACCATATCAGTATCAGTATATTTATTGATAAATATATGGTAAAACTTAAATTTACTTCATTTTTATTTACATAGATAGTGTATATTACTGAATTCTGTAATTCATGTCATTAATTTTAACCTTCTCGCGTAATTCCCCATCCTTCTAAAAGGTGGGGATGTAAGCAAACCAACAAATTCTATGTGGTATAGTACTAGGAGTAACTATACGCACACTTTAGCTGTAATAGCACGGTAGTTACTAAAAGCAAACCAAAAGTGGATATTCAGACAACCTGCCGGGGTTAGGAACTAGCCTCACCAGACGTGGATGATTCTGGCTCTACTTCATGTACCTGTAAAAATAGGGGAAACATGCAGCAACTGGGTCAAAAGAAGCGTCAAAAATCACTCCTTGCTGGGCTGGATGCAGAAACCAGTCCTTCAACGAAGTAAGGGCTGGTAGTTCATTGAGTTGCGAGTGTGAGCGATCCCCGACTTCTATTCTAGGAATCCCCATGATGTGCGGATATTGATTCAGAAGTTGGGGATCTCTTAAGCTGTTGTGCTGTATAAGGTGAAAACGTCAAATTAAATACGCCACAGCTTACCTAGCCTGATGAACTAATGTGGCGAAACAGTAGGTGTGAACCGAAAAAAAATAAATACCGGATTCCCGATCGGATTATGTGCCTTTCTGGGGTAAAATTACTTTCATAGAGGTATATAAGTGTTTGATTGAGAACTAAAAAGTATGGCATTTTCTACCGCATTAAGCAGCAGTGTAAATTTCAACCTCGATGAATTAAATCAAAAATTTGAGACTGCACACCCCAGAGACATATTGGCATGGTCTGTAGAAAATATACCCACAGGGTTAGTACAAACTAGTGCCTTTAATGTAGACGATATAGTAATCACCGATATTCTCTACCGCGAACTCAAACAACAAACCCCAGTCATATTTCTGGATACCCTATATCATTTTCCCCAAACTTTAGAATTAGTTGACAAACTTGTAAAGGTTTATAACCTGAATTTGCAAGTATATAAAACACCTGACATCAATAGTCGTGAAGAATTTGCCGCTAAGTATGGTGAGGCTTTGTGGGATGAAGATATTACCCAATTTCATCAAATTACCAAAATTGAGCCATTACAACGGGGTTTACAGGAATTAAATACCGTAGCATGGATTACTGGCCGTCGTCGCGATCAAGCTGTTACCCGTGCTAATATGCCCATATTTGAACTAGATAACCAAGGGCGGATGAAAATTAATCCCATTGCTACCTGGACTCGTAAAGAGACTTGGGTTTATGTGGCAGAATATGGGGTAATTTACAACCCTCTACATGACCAAGGTTATCCCAGCATTGGCGATGAACCCATTACCACTAAAGTTGCTACCGGCGAAGATGAACGTGCTGGACGCTGGCGGGGTAGTCAAAAAACTGAGTGTGGTATTCACATTTAACTAGAGATAAAAAAATCAAAATTTGATACTCCCATCGACAAGCTCAGGCTGTGTCGGGGGGCTAGCATGAGTAATCAAATATCTATTTAGGGCTTGCAGCAAAAAGTCTTTGGGTGAGGCTAGGGAATAGGCAATAGGTAATAGTTCGGTGCCTATGGGTTTTGATTCAAAATATCATCAAAAATTACAGATGCAAGAATTTTCAACCTAAAATTCTAATTCCCTTGCACTTAATTCCCAAAAAAATAGCCTCAAAGCATTGATTTATCAATGCTTTATAGTTATTCAGCATAACCTACTTATTTTTTCCTAAACCTACTCATTTAAGCCAATTTTTCGGTTAAATGAGTAGGTTTTTTCGGAAACATGAGGTGATTATATCTGGTGTATATATAATGATTTTTCCCAATTGATAATTTTTAATTTTTCTTTTTTGGGACTTTTTTCCCTAAAAAGCCTAGCAATATGCCGCCACGGATTTGTTCTGTTTGCTCGTCGTCGAGTTCAACAAATAGTGCTTTAGCTTGTTCCAGTTTGCTTTGCTTTTTTGGTTGCCTGGATTTTTTTAGATTCATAGTTTTTTAAACCAATGTGCGAATAGGTGAATGCGTGACTTTATTTTCTTCAAAAAATTTTACTCGCCAAGCGCGATTCTGAGTTTACAACAACCTCTAATCATAAATCTAGAACCAATGGTTCTATGAGCGCGATTTGACAACTGTCCCAACCTCTCTACTTCCCACGGAGATAATTCCCCTGAAGTCAATTGCTTTCAGTTGAGTTGGGGTATCTTGCACAAATTGAGGAACGACATGGAATAGGTGGAAGTTTGCGAAACATTGGCTGATGAAAGCCTTGTGTGGTAGGTTTTATGTTTTTTTAAGTAAGAAATACATTACTACACTACTGTTTTTTACTTGCTCACTTTCTTATCATTGGTGCTAGTATATTTCTTGCATATATATTGTCTACACTGATATGTAGCTTATACCGTTCAAGCCATCATACCTGTGCGTGACAAGACTTAACAATCTACAGTTTCAAAGCTATCTGCAATCCATCAGTGACAAGTATAAACACGGCGCCTTGGATCGCACTTTTTAGCGGGAAATTCCCAGAAAGATAAAGATGTTGAAAAACTGGCGTTGGCTGAGCATACTAACACTAACAGCATTGCTTCTATGTTTAAGCGGGTGTCCAAATCAAGTTGATCGAGAGGACACCATCCAAGTCTGGGCTCATTCCGGACCAGAAGCTGAGCGCCAGACCATCGAACGACAGGTACAACTTTTTAACGCTTCTCAAGACGAAATTACTATTGAACTCAAATTCCTCCCGGAAGGTTCCTATAACGCCCAAATCCAAGCAGCGGCCATTTCTGGGGATTTGCCCGATGTACTGGAATTCGATGGACCTTTCGTCTACAACTATGTCTGGCAAAGGAACCTGATTCCCATAGACGACCTAATCACGCCTACAGTCCGCAAGGATTTGCTGCCTTCGATTATCAAACAGGGTACCTACAAGGGTCATCTCTATTCCGTGGGTACCTTTGAATCTGGACTTGGCTTGTATGCACGACGCAGTCAACTCCAAGCAGCTGGAGTCCGCATTCCCACTGGTCAAGAAGACCCTTGGACATCCGCAGAATTCCAGCAAATCCTTGCTGCTCTAGCCCAGAAAGACCCCGATGGCCAAGTCCTCGACCTCAAGCTTAACTATCGAGGCGAGTGGATTACCTATGGCTTCTCCCCCCTAATCCAGTCAGCGGGGGGTGACTTGATTAATCGTAGCGATTACCAATCAGCTAACGGCATGCTTAACAATCAGCAAGCCGTGGCGGTGATGGAACAGGTGCAATCTTGGATTGAGAAAGGGTATGTGGACCCCAATATTGATGACGCTGCCTTTACCAGAAGAAGAGTTGCCCTCTCCTGGGTAGGTCACTGGGTCTATCAGGATTATGTTAAAGCTGCTGGTGATGACTTAGTATTGTTGCCCCTGCCCAATTTCGGTCAAGGAGCGAAAACTGGTCAAGGTTCCTGGAACTGGGGTATCACAACCAAGTGCCAAAACCCGCAAGCAGCCATGGGCTTCTTGGAATTCTTGTTGCGAACCGATGAAGTACTGGCAATGACCAATGCCAATGGAGCGGTACCTGCCACCAAAACAGCGATTGCTAAGTCCCCACTTTACGCCGAAGGTGGTCCGCTTCGCCTATTCTCATCCCAGCTATTGGCAGGACAAAGCGTCCCCCGTCCTCAAACCCCTGCCTACCCAGTCATTACCTCAGCCTTCCAGCAAGCCTTTGCCGACATTCGCCACGGTACAGATGTCAAAAAAGCCTTAGACAAAGCTGTCGCTACTATTGACCAAGACATTCAGGATAACGAAGGCTATCCAGATCCATGACCAAAACAATTCAAAATTCAAAATTTCAGATAATTACAACGATTTTCAGGTAAATAGACCACACCGTAGGGGTTTAGCATTGCTAAACCCTTACATGAAGATGTGGTTCAAATAGATGAAAACTGCTGTAAGTAGACGTAAATAAACCTAACTCTTAACTCTACCCCTGTTAAGGTGAACTATTGTACTCAGGATTTTTAAGAGCTTGACTTATAGCTATAGCCAGGTAAGTTAGGACATAGATTCCAAGATTCTCCACTTGCTTATACCCATTTCAATGTCCTAATCAAAATGGCTACAGCTATAGTTGTTAATTTTGTGGTCAGGTCTAATAACAAATAACAAATGACAAATGACAAATGACAAATTCAAAGACGATACGCTCACGGCACTAATCATGGCAGCACCAGCGCTGATAGGACTGTTCCTGTTCGTTGCTCTGCCTTTCGCCCTAGCAGTAGGAATCTCCTTGACCAACCTGCGACTCGGTTCGCCATTGCCTACTAAGTGGGTAGGTTTTGAGCAGTACAGAAGAATTTTTAGCGACCCCACCTTCTTCCGCGCCTTACTCAACAATGGTCTGTTTGCCCTAATAATAGTGCCAGTGCAAACAGCATTAGCGCTCTTGTTAGCCTTGCTGCTGAACCGCCCCCTCAAAGCTATGGTCTTGTTTCGCACTCTGTTCTTCATGCCAGTAGTGTTTCCCATGTCTCTAGTGTCAGTGGTTTGGATTCTCATCTACGCTCCCAGTGCTAATGGTTTGATGAATGCTTTCCTGAAGTCTGTGACCTTTGGTGTGTGGACACCGAAAGATTTCCTCCATGACCCAGTGCTTGCCTTACCTGCAATTATCCTCTTGTCCATTTGGCAGGGGGTGGGGTTCCAAATGGTGATTATTTTGACGGGATTACAGTCGATTCCCACGGTGTTGTATGAAGCTGCAGCCATTGACGGTAGCAATAAATGGAATCAATTTCTCCACGTTACCTTACCCCAGTTGCGTAACACTCTCATCTTTGTGATGTTGGTGACTTCCATCTTGGCTTTTCGCCTGTTTGACCAAGTGCAAATTATGACCCAAGGTGGTCCAAATGACGCTACAACTACAGTCATGTATGAGGCGGTGAAGGTAGCTTTTGAGCAGCAAAAAATGGCCAAAGGCGCAGCGATGACTGTGGTGTTTTTCCTGATTGTGTTGGCAATTACTATTGTGCAAAGATTGGTGGTGAAGGAAGAAAGGGCAATTGAGTAGACTCTCAACTCCCCACTCCACGGCTGAGTAGTGAGTAGGGATTAGGGAGTGGCCTGTATGTGTTTCTATATATTTTTATCAATAAAACGATAAATTAACGTGAGTTCGACGAAATTTTGAGGCTAAAAACCTTATGAGTCAAAGATTTGTACAATTCAAGTGACGAGTCAATTCCCGAATAATTGAGAATAAAGTCAACAATTAACCTAAACTTAGTAAATCAATGTGAATTCGACGGAACTGACGTTAATTTTAACTCCGAACACCGAACACCGAACACCGAACTCAGGTTAAATTATGGGTTTTGAGCCTGCGTAGACAGGATGTAAGTGCAATATATGAGCACCCCAGGAGGGGAAGTCAAAAGTCAAAAGTCAAAAGTATGAAATTCCCTCCCAACGAATGAAACTAGCACATGTTTCTTGTTTGGCTAAAATCCTTGCTATATAAGGGTTATAAAATGTGCAAGTTAAGAGATAATTTATTTTTTGCACATCCCCAAGGTGATGAAAATTTCTTTTCCCTATTCCCTATTGCCTTATTAACTTAACTTCTTGAATCTATGCTAATCTATGCATAAATTGGCAATATATAATCATGCATAGATTAGATGATTTACTCCCAATCGGTGAAGCCGCCAAGATTAGAGGCGTGTCTGTAGATACTATCCGGCGTTGGCAGAAAAAAGGAAAGCTTAGGGCTGAACTCACTGAGGGCGGACACAGACGTTTTAAAGTGGCTGATCTGCTTAAAGTTGACAATCCCAGTCTGCGTTTTACCGTCTGCTACGGGCGTGTAAGCACCCGTGACAAAAAGGATGATCTAGCAAGACAGATCGCGGTCTTGGAGTTATACGCCGAGGATAAGGGCTGGAATGAGCGAGTCGTATTAAAAGATATAGGTAGCGGCGTAAATTACAAAAAGAAAGGATTATTCAAGCTCTTAGAAATGCTTCAGCGCAATGAGGTAGAGCGATTAATTATTACCGACAAAGACAGATTACTAAGACTTGGATCAGAGCTTATTTTCAGCCTCTGCGAGATAAACGGCACTGAAGTAATCATATTAAATAAGGCGGTACAACAGGAACCAGAACAAGAAATGGTAGAGGACATTCTAGCTATTCTCACCGTGTTCTCAGCGCGTCTCTACGGGAAGAGGTCAAAGCGCAATCTAAAAGCAATGCAAGCCATGCACGAAGCTGCTGAAAAAATAATTGGTGCAGATACTTGACATACTTAATCTACGCAATCTATGATTAATGCATAGATTTTACTATGATATTCTCACAACTAAGTGATCGTTATGGGCAAAGAAACATTTACAACTGAATTAGCTTACACACAGCCTATTCCGGTTGTTTTTTGCTCTGACCTCCCTAGAGTTGAGAAGCTCATGAACTCTCTAGGCACTGTTCGCGCTGTAACCTACAACAAGCTAGGCTCACTCGCTTACTGGGGTCAGTCCTGGATGGGTGCAGCAAAATTAGTTCGTCCTATCTGTTCCCCTGATAGTGTTGGGTTAGATAAAGCCCGAAAACTGTGGGAATGGGCAGTAAACGACACTGCCAAGGCTATCTCAGCACAGCAGGAAGCAGGAAAGGTATTTTTAGTCAGGGAAATCTGGCGCAAGTGTCCTATTACCTGCACTGAGAGAAACCGAAACGCCTGGATGGGTAAAAAGCCTAGCAAGGCAAAGCGTATTGAGGGTCAAGAGAAATTCCCCCCTGAACCTGCTGAGTTGGAGCGTCAAAGGCTTATTCACCTGCTATGGAATAATCCAACAGCAGATAACTGGCTACATCGTAAGTTCCGCGACCAATACCAACGCGGACATACTTATCAACGTAATCAAATTGTCTACCAAGGTGCTAGCTACACAGCTAAACGGTTAACAAGAAATACGGTAGAACTGAGCTTAAACAGTGACGAACGTAGGGTCAAAATTGCCGTCAAGCTAAAGTGCCGTCATATCCCCAGTGGGCAGATTCGCTTAATCAAAAACGAGTTTGGTTCTCTTGAGATTCATTGTCTCCGCCGCCGCACCTTGACCAAGCCCGAAAGCAAGCCCACCAAGAGCATTGGCTTAGATAAAGGTTATACAGAAGGGTTTTACACTTCTGAAGGTGTTGCTATAGCTGAAGGATTAGGTAAGCTACTCACAGCTAAGAGCGATCGCCAGGTCAGGGAAAATAAAAACAGATATAGATTATTTCAACACGCTGAAAACAAAGGCGCAAAGACAGCCTCAAATATCCATCAATTCAATCTAACCAGCAATAAAAAACGCCGTAGGTTAGCGGCTAGTAAGGCAACTATTAAAAATTTAATACGCAAGGATTTACGCTCTAATATCACCTCACCAGTACGTATCTTTGCAGAAGATTTAAGCTCACCCATCAAAGGTAAAAAGCAAGCCAAACGCATCAACCGTAAGCTCAACCAGTGGATGAAGGCAGAGTTACAAGATTCTTTGGAAGTTATCGCCAAGGAAACAGGATCTACTATTACGGTGGTAAATCCTGCTTACACGTCGCAAGTTGATTCCCAAACCGGGACGCTTTTAGGTCAACGCAAAGGGGATTGCTTTACTCGTTATACGGGGGACGTGTTGCAAGCTGATAAAAATGCTGCACTGA
>JASJCJ010000023.1 GCA_030066045.1 Calothrix sp. MO_167.B12 | reverse complement strand
ACAGTGTTCAGAAGGAGATTGTGACTCCTCCTGAACACGAGCGACTGAATCAGAAGATTCAGTCGGGGTCTCAAACCCTTGGAAAGTCCGTTCCAGACGCGAGCCCGGAGACACTGACAACGCTGGTGCGTCTCCGCGTCTCCGCGTCTCCGTGTCTCCGCGTCTCCGCGTCTCCGCGTCTCCGTGTCTCCGCGTCTCCGTGTCTCCGCGTCTCCGCGTCTCCGCGTCTCCGCGTCTCCGCGTCTCCGTGTCTCCGCGTCTTCTTCGATGAAAACAATTCCCTGACTCTGGGCGGGGAAACCCCGCCCCTACTCGTGAACTCCTTCCCTCCATCACTCCCTATTTTCAAGCTAGTCCCCCACGGTCAAATCCCACAAATAAGCTGTCAACCATCAACTAACAACTAACAACTAACAACTAACAACCATTTTCAAGCTAAACCAAGGGAATTTTTTGCTGAGGGGTATATTTAGGAAATACAGTACCGATTTGTTGTTGAGTTAAACCCATGTGCTTGTCTAATATAGAAGCGATCGCATCTCGAAAGTCTGTAGTTACTGCTAAATCCCGTCCTTGATAAAGCTGGGATTTTTCTAGTCCTGACCATTTACCGTATACTTTACCACCACGAATACCACCACCCAAAACCCACATTACATTACCGTGTCCGTGGTCAGTACCGCGATTGACATTTTCTCTAACTGTCCGTCCAAACTCTGATATCACTAAAATAGTAGTCTGTTTGTATACAGAACCTAAGCCTTTTTGGAGTGCAACTAAACCATTGCCTAAATGCTGTAATTTCCGAGCTAGGTTGCCTTTAGTAGCTCCTTGGTTAACATGGGTATCCCAACCACCCAGAGCAAAAAAAGCTACTTGTATTTTTGGGTCACTTACCATCAGCCTTCCTAATCGTTGAGTGTCTAGAGAAAAGCCTTTGGGTAAGGGGGCACCATTATTTGCCATTTCCATTTCGGTTGCTAAACTTTTCATTAGCTCTGCCCGTGCCATCTTGCCTTCACGGTATGCTTGACTGAGAGGATCGTTGCCACTGTAGAGGCGATCGAATGCTGCTCCTACCTTTGGTCTATCTGTAGGTAAGCGTCTTATGGGATTTCTGCCTTTTCCTAGGGATGCTACGGGTATGGAACCAGACAAAATTCGGGGAGTCGTACCACCAATATTCACTGCTTGGATGGGATTGCGCTCAGACATAAGGGCTAATAGTCTATTCATCCAACCATCTTGTGCAGTTGTTGCCCCTGGTATACCAATTTCCATATAATGTTGGGCTTCAAAATGCGATCGCGTGGGGTCTGGAGAACCACAACTATGGATGAATGCGAGGCTACGTTGCTGCCATAAGGGCATTAAGGGAGCTAAGGCAGGATGGAGTCCAAATTGACCATCTAAGTCTAATACACCCCCCTTTTCTCCTGGCTGAGGGATGGCAATTTTCGGTCTAGCTTGATAGTAAGCAGGTTCTCTGTAAGGAACTACCACATTCAATCCATCTACTCCACCACGCAGAAAAATAACTATGAGCCGTTTGGGGTTACTTTTAGCAGCAGGGGTTCTACTTATCCAGCCATGACTGCCTAAAGCCACTAGGGAGGAGGCAGAAAAGAGTCCGGTAGTGATCAGGAATTGGCGACGATTCATAAGCAATAAAGTGATGGAGGAAACAAGGAAGTTGGTAAATTCACCCGTTGCGAATCTGCTGCAATTATTTATACATAAATTCTTGACTACTAAGAATTATGGCTGCCCGTAGTTTGGGGGGAGCCATATCCATTGCTTGTTTTGTATTTTGAGAAAAACGATTACCTATGGTATTGGTTAAAGCTATGGTATCTACAGGTTGACGACGGGGTTTTTGGGGATTATCTGTGACAATTTTTTTACGGAAACGTCCTGCTGCCAGGCCTGTAGCAAAACTCAAACGCTTGTTAATTGCTTCTGGATTCAACCAAGCTTCTTGGGTATTTTTATAACCATCAGGAGTAAAACATCCATAAACGGGCATTCCTTGCCGTCTTAGTGCTCGAGATATAGACTGCCAATTATTTACAGATGTATCCGTTGCTCGAATACTAGAAACTACGTACTGGTAAGGGGTTTTAAATTTGGTATGGAAATACTTCTGCTGCCAAAACTCTCGACTGTTAAATAAGGTTTTTAATACTGCCCTAATGTTGCCATTGGTATCTAAAAAATCCTTGGTTAACTTTTTAGTTAAACTTGCGGGAGGATCGTCAGCAACAAAGTATTGTGCTAGCTTGTAACTAATATGACGGGCAGTGGCAGGATTTTTCGCCAGCATATCTAAGGCTTTTTCCCCTTCTTGTATGCCAGTTCCGAGGATTTTTCGATTTAAAAATACCTTGTCATTAAAATCATGTCGTTGGGGATTAAAGTAAAAACTGTAGCCATTAATTGCTTGTCGGGGACGACGAGGAAAACCCCAGCCGGTGAAAATTTTAGCTAGGCTAATCACATCTGCTTGGGTATATCCACCATTAACACCCAGGGTATGTAATTCCATCAATTCCCGGGCATAATTTTCATTTAAACCTAGAATTTTACGAACTTTACCACCCCTACCTTTTCTTTTGGCGGCCCGATTTCGCCAATTATCTAGGTAAAATAACATTGCTGGATGACGGGCGGTAGCTCTCAATAAATCGCGGAAATTGCCCAATACATGGGGTCTAATCGCCTGTTGTTCGTAAGCACCTACCCAGAAGCGAGTTAAACCTTTATTCCCATAAACATTGAAATGGTTGTACCAAAAATCCACCATTACTTCTTGAAGTTGGCGATTGCTTTGGGTGGCTCGAAGTAAACGAGCTGCAACTGCTTCCCGTTTGACTTGGCGGACATATTGCCTCCTAGCCTTTACCATCTCTGGAGGGAGGTTTCTGCCTCGTAGTTTACCGTATGGTCTGAAAATTTCTGCTGGGGTTTGCTGGAGGGTTTTCCATTGAGATAGTTGTTTAATTGTGGCAGGGGATTCGGGAATGGATTTGGGTGTTAGCTGTTGCTGAATATATTTTTTCACACCCATCGCCTGCACTTTTGCTACATCATCGCCACGGGGACCAAAACTCAGACGATTAATGACATGTAACACTTTAGGATCGGCAGGCTTGGCTGCATAGCTAGGATAAATCGTTCCTAACCACACAATTAAAGAAATCGTCCAACCGATGTTTTTTTTGTTCATGCGATCGCAAATTTAGCTTGAACCTGTTTTAATGATAGATGCCACAGTAACTCTGGTTCCCAAATATCCGGATCGAAACAATAATTATACCCCCTTTGATAGCTTGCCAAAGCCTCTGATGGGTATGTACAGATATATGTAAATGTTTGTTAATCAAGTAATCAGGTTGGCTGGGTTGCCAACCTGTCTTTACTTCTAGAAAATTACTTTTTTTGCTGCTGTTGTAATTGTTGTTGACGCAACTTATTGCGGTATTCTGCTAATTTTTGTTTTTGCGAATCCGTCAGCACATTTTCTTTTTCTTGTTGAAAAGTCACGAAAATTTTCTGTAAACGCAACTGTTGTTGACTGGAAAGCTTGATGCTGGCATAAACTTGTCTTGGAGGCTTACCTGAATCTATGGCAGTCTTGATTTCTCGTTTTTGTTTATCTGTTAAGACATTTTGCATCTCAGCACGAGCTTTCTCATTAATTTTTTGGATTTGCTCTATTTGTTTGGGCGTTAACTTTAATAGGGGTGGTTCTGGAGGCTTTGGCTGTGGTTTTGCTTGGGCAATATGCAGGGAATTTGGAGATGTAGTTTCTGCGCGGACAGAGCTAAGCGGGATGATAAAAGAAGTGAGGGCAAGAATGGTCAGGGTATACTTAGCGTAGTTAGCGATTACTCCAGATGTCTGTGATAATTTTTTGCGGTTCATTACGATGATTAGCCTCGTGGATTTATCCCGTGTAATTCCCCAATTATAGAAATTCCTCACCCTGTTATGCCCTTGCAAGTAAATTTAAAAATTTTATGGGTTTGGGTGAGGATAAATAAAAAGGCATTAATTATTACTTTCAGCAATCTAGAAGTAACGATAAATTACTGATTGCGATCGACTTGATAAACTCCATTAGGAGTCTTAATGTATGTTTCTTCATTGCGTGTTCTTACGGCACTACCACGGACACCCCGATACCCAGCAGCACCGTTTGCTCCTCGCACAGCACCACGACGTGGACCTTTATACCCAGCAGTACCATTAGGTCCTCGCACAGCACCGCGACGTGGTCCTTGGTATCCAGCAGTACCATTTGCTCCTCGACAAGCAGTTCTGACAGCACCATTGATGCAACTACCTCCGTTTGCTCCTTCGTAAACTGTTGGTTCTGCATTGGCAGCAGTAGTAAAGGTTGTTCCCAAGGTAAGGGTAGTAGCCAAAATTAAAGATGTACGTTTGAGATTCAACATGATATTTTTCCTTACTTGTAATAATGGTGAAAAAGGTAACTCGATCAAATCAAAAATTAACGACTGAAACGATTGATAAATGGACGGCGATTGAGCCAATTTTGTCTTAATGCTCGTACTTTTTGCCTTTGTTCCGGAGTTAGTATTGCTTGTATTTGAGATTTTTTAGACTGGAGTATATTCCATACTTGGCTTTTTTGAGATTCACTTAGATTTAGGGCGCGAAAAGCTTCTATACGGCGATCCATATTGGCTGTAATTGTTTGAAATTTTTCCTGTTGTTGGGGGGTCAATATATTTTGTATTTCTGCACGGGTATTTTGACGAATTTCTGCAAATTGAGCTTTTTGTGCTGCTGTTAGTTCCAAACTTTCCAGAAAAGTTATTTGTGGAACTTGTGCCACTATTTGCGGAGATGGGGAGTTAGTTTCTGCATTGACAGTGAAAGGTATAATTACTAAACTCAGGGCAATTGTGCCAGCTATAAATGGAATTTTTGGGAGTAGCATTTATTTAGACTTCCTTTGTTTTTTTCTGTGTCTTCATCTTATAAATTTTGAGCTAGTCAATACATGAGGAGAAAGTCATGAATAGGGATGATTATTATCTCTCTAAAGTCATGGATGAATACATGACTTTAGTCATATGGCAAATTTAGCGTTGCTGATTTAAAATATGAATTTATCTCACGCATTAGACACACGAAGTGCAGCTTAAGTGAAGGGTAGGCGCAAAGTTACAAAGAAAAATCAAGGTGATTTTGACGTTTCATATCCTGATTCAGCAATGCCGCAAATTTAATTAATAGACATCTATTGTTCCGCCACATTAGTTCTGCGGGGTAGAGGGAGGAACCGCAAAGGCGCAAAGAGCGCGAAGGAAAAGGAAAAGAGGAGAAATCTAGAAGTTTGTGTACCCATCAAAATTAATATGGTCAAGTACTACTATTGTTCCGCCACATTAGTTCTGCGAGGTTAAAGGAGTGGGAGCATCTTGCTCCCTATTTTATAAGCAGGGAGCGAGACGCTCCCTGGTGTAAAGAAGCGGGCAAGATGCCCGCACTACAAGCAGCCCATCACAATTAATGAAATGAACTACCAGTGGAAAAGACGTTGAGACGTAGCATTGCTACATTTCTATTAGGATTCCGGGTAATATCAATTCCGGCTACATCGGAATGATAAAAAACCGCAGAGACGCTGAGAGCGCAGAGAAAAAAAGAAGGAGAGAAAAATTAAATAATTCCGATATAAACGGAAAAGATATAACGCATCATTAATTTTCACGCCTATGTCTAATACGACTGGCGATTTAGATCATAATGATTAAAATAAATTGAAATGTAGTTACACAATAGGTATATTCCTGTGAACCGTTCTATTCAATTCAATAATTATCCATTTAAATTTTTACTTTATTTAGAATGGGTGCTGTTGACACTAGCAATTGTGTCAACTATATCACCGTTAAAATTACGTTTATTTTTTAACCAATTTCCTGAACTTACTATTTGTAGTTTAATTATCTTTGGGGTGATGGGTTTACGATTACCAACTCATCGATATAAGCATAAAATAATCTATACCATTGTACAAATAATTTTGATTTTATTTACAAATTTTTTGGGGATTAAAACAGCACGTTTATTTCCCTTTTTATATTTAATTTTAGTCACCAGAAGCTGCCTAATTTTTCAGATGCAGGGTCGCTTAGTAGTTGCTATATTATCATTTTTTCTATTTGTATCGACACTCCTATGGCGTGTGTCTCAAATAAGTTTAACACCCACAATAAATTTAACAACACCCATAATAAAAGAGAACCTAGGATTTTTTGTTTTTAGTTTTGCACTCTTATTTGGATTAACATTATTATTTTTTTTATTAATGATGAACACTTTAATTGCAGAACGCCAAAGCCGTGAACAGCTAGCGTTTGCTAATCAGAAATTGCGGGAATATGCACTGAAAATAGAAAATCAAGCCACATTAGAAGAACGCAATCGTATTGCGAGGGAAATTCATGATTCATTAGGACATTCTTTGACAGCTTTAAATCTACAATTAGAAACTGCTGTAAAATTATGGCAATCTCAACCGAAAAAAGCACAATCATTTTTGCAAAATGCTAAACAGTTAGGCTCTCAAGCATTACAAGATGTGCGTCACTCCGTGTCTACTATGGGTTCTCTGCCTCTACAACATCAATCTTTAGCAGCGGCGGTTACGGATTTAGCAGATAATGTTTACCAAACAACAGGAATTAAACCCAACTTAAATATAGCTTTATCTGTTACTCTTTCCCAAGAAATTGCCACAGCAATCTACCGTATTATCCAAGAATCATTGACAAACATTTGTAAGTACGCAAAAGCTACACAAATAGACTTAATAATTACAAGTAAAAAAAATCATTTACTACTGCAAATAGAAGATAATGGTATTGGTTTTAATGTAGGACAAAATACTACTGGTTTTGGGATTAAAAGTATGCGCGATCGCACTTTAGCATTGGGAGGTAATTTCAAAATAAATAGTCATCCCAATTGTGGTTGCCAAATTATAGTTAATATCCCTTTAATTGAATAAGGTAAACTCACATCTTGCACCACATGATTATTGCGAAAATCATCGCCTGTAATCCTTATTATTTGGTAGGGTGGGCAATGCCCACCTTACCCTTATTGAGAAGGTGCAAGATATGTGTAAAAGAGATATTGTACCTAGAATATCATAACAATGATTAAAGTATTATTAGTAGATGACCAGAGTTTAATTCGTCAAGGTTTAGCAGCTTTATTAGGATTAGAAGCAGATTTAGAAATAGTTGGAGAGGCAGAAAATGGGGAGATGGCTTTAACAATTATGGTAGAGCTAAATCCAGATGTGGTGTTAATGGATGTGAGAATGCCAATAATGGATGGAGTCGCAGCCACAAGGGAGATTAAAATCAAATTTCCCAAGGTTAAGGTGTTAGTGCTGACCACTTTTGATGATGATGAGTACGTACAAGCTGCATTAGAAAATGGTGCAATGGGTTACTTGCTAAAAGATACACCCTCCGAAGAGTTAGCTATTGCTATTCGTGCTGTGAATAAGGGATATACTCAGTTAGGACCGGGAATAATTAAAAAACTGATGACTCAATTTACAAATAGTCAGAATCATCAGTCTTCTCCCTCTCCCCCTGCTAATTTAATGGAACTAACTCCCAGAGAGAAGGAAGTGCTACGATTAATTGCTACTGGTGATAGTAATAAAGAAATTGCCCAGAAACTATATATCTCTGAAGGGACAGTAAAAAATCACGTTACTAATATTTTAAACCGTTTAGATTTGCGCGATCGCACCCAAGCAGCAATTTTGGCTAATTCTTTCTTAGATTACCTGCATAAGTCTACTGAAGATGATGTTTTATAACTCCATATTCAGGTTATAAAACGGAACTATAGGAATCCTAAGCTATACCAAATCAACAAGTGTTGGCAATAGATACCATTGCTGTAGGGGCGGGGTAAACCCGCCCCTACCCAATCATGTGTCGCATTCTTTTTTCAAGTCGGTATAGCAGTACTAAATCCCGTTAGGACATTTTCTTAATTCGGGTAAGGTGGGCACGGCATCAGTCAGATTACAACCTATGGAAGAATATTGTGGGTGTTCCCTACAGGATAATTGATTTTTTGGTATTCCCCTTGAACGGAAAACTCCAGTTCTCAAGATGGATGAGGTTTAAAATGTGTCCTAACCTAAAACCGTAGGGCTATATTATTTGTGAACAGTCAGAACACCAATTTGTGGTAAAAGTCGGGCTTCTGATACTTATAATTTTGACAAATCAAATAGGGTTGCTATATTTATGTATGTTTTCCTATTTTCAGAACTCATTTAGTGAGGATTGGTACAAATGAGCTGATAATTTTGGTCAAAATTAATTATAAATAAACCATCACTAAATCATCAATCCTTAACTTGAATCAAAGAGTATGACTAGCCGCTTCAATCTTTTGCATACTATAAGATTCCTGGCTTCAGGCAATGTAATTATAGCCATTGAAATTTATATATTTAATCTGACTTACTAAAATTTGATTAACGCGAACAATTTCTCTATTGATGTTTGAGTAATATATTTATTAGCGTCAATCAAGTAAAAAGTAAAAAGAGAAATATCACAATCAATCAAAGGGATTGTAATCAAGATGCTGCGCTTTTGAAAAGATATCAATTAATTGAGAGACTTGTATCCAGTGAGATAAATATTCAAAGACTTATCGTGTATTCTTATAATGACCTTTTTTGTTTTTAATTTCAAAGATGGTCATTCAATTTTAAATTTTAGATTTTGGATTGAACCAATTTCTAAAGCCAGGGGCTTGAAATAATTATCAAACCGTTTGTTTTTATCTACGGATAAATCCGTGAGCTTTTACCCAGTTTATTTTCCGGTCAACTAGTCTTTGTCATGAGAATTCATTTAGTTATAAACGAAGTCAAAGACTATATAAATATCCATTAAATTCATTATTATTGCTAGAAAATATCTAGTCGATACAGATAATACTCATCAATCAACATTCAATTATCTGATTGTGTGAGTATATATTTTCATTATGAATATATAAATGAGCTAAAAATTTATATTTGTATTCATTTATTGATATGTAAATCCTGAAAAGAATCAACCAAAGTGTATTTATTGGTAAAAACATACCATGTATTCATTTATCGAAAAGTCATTATCATTTTTCAAGAAAGAAGCATTTCAAGATTTTCTGGAAATTATCCGGCTCAAATTCCACCTCAATTTTGCCTTCGTAATTTTAGGTGCTGCTAGCTTTGCCCAACAAATTGATGCAGGGTTAATATTATCATTATTAGTCATGTACGTGTCTTTTAATGTGTGTTTATATGGTGGTATTTATACTATCAACGCCATCACAGACTTTGAAAAGGACTCTAAACACCCTCTGAAAAAAAATCGTCCCTTGCCTTCGGGAAGAATTAGTAAACAGTCAGCTATCCTCTTAGCAGTATGTCTAATTAGTATCGGATTGCTGTTTGGTTTTTTCTACTTTGGGACAAATATTGGGCTAATCTATATTACCTTTATTGGTATTAATCTCTTCTATTCATTGATAGCCAGGAATATTCCCTATCTAGAATTATTTGTCAATGCTATTACCATGCCCACTAGATTACTGATGGGTACATTCTTAGTAGCAGATGGATTTGTGCCTATTTTATTAATGTTTGGGGCATTTTGTATGGGAATTGGCTTTCTATCTGTGAGGAGAATTGTAGAAAAGGATATAGAAAATTGGACAGAATCTCGTCCTGCTCTCAAAGCTTATCAAGGTAATATTATGCTTTGGACGCAATTTGTATTTTTTGCTGGGCTGTTATTAGCATTTAAGTTCGATCCTTTCATTGAACGAACTTTTATTGGCTACCTATCAATGACTATATATTATGTGATTTTCTGTTTAGGAGTCCATATTTTTAAACCAATTAGACGCTATTGGCGGCATTTTTATGGATACTAAATAGTTTTGATTAACAAGTAACATATCCCCGACTTATTTAAGAAGTCGGGGATCTAAATACCTGAAAAAACTTACCATGATTATTGGATTTGCATAATGAATTTTCTTCATAATATTGTCAGTAAAAACACCAAAATAAATATCGATATCCAAAAAGCCAAAGCAGTTATTTTTGATGTAGATGGCACATTATATAATCTCAAAAAGATGTATGGAATAGTGGCACTGGAAATTGCAAGATACTATCTACAACATCCGCAAAAAATTAGAGAAATTAAAATTATTACTACTTTTATGGAAGAAAGGGAAAAACACGCCTTAGATGTGGTGGATGATGTGGAAAATGCTCAATATGAATGGGCAGCGAAAAAATCCCAAACATCTCCAGAAAAAGTACGAAAAATAGTAGAAAAATGGATTTTTAAAATTCCTCTACAACATATGTATGATTGTCGCCGTTTAGAAGTATTAGAGCTATTTAAAAACCTGATAATTAATGGTATTCCTACTGGGGTTTTTTCAGATTATCCCGCTGAAGCTAAATTAGCAAAGTTAGGTTTATCTCCTGATTGTATTGTCAGTGCCACAGATAAAAACGTCGGTAGACTCAAACCAGATCCCAAAGGATTATTCATTGCTGCTGAAATCTTGGGGGTTGCAGTAGAAGATTGTTTACTAATTGGCGATCGCAATGATAAAGATGGAGAATGTGCTAGGAGAGCAGGAATGCCATACTTAATATTGGATTAATGCAAAATTAGATATTTCCATGCAGCATTTGACCATAAAATAATACTTGGTACTCAACAGCCTTGCTGCCCCAATTATGACTAATCTGCCACCCAATACTGAAAATTCCCCAAATCAATCCCCACAAGAAACAGCCGAGGTGATCCGCAAATTACGGCAAAAGGAAGGTAATTGGGTGGAATGGGGACAAGGTTGTGCCTACCTGCAAAAAACTGGCTATACCCCCCAGCAAATTTTTGAGGAAACAGGCTTTGAGCCAATTCAACAAAATCAGGTAATCGTGGGGGCACAGGTGTATGCTTCTATGGAAAAAGTAGGGGTATCGGACGCGGCGCGATCGCATTACTCTGTTAGAGGGAGTGATGTTTTATATGAACTGCGTTTACTCACCCAAGAGGAACGAGCTGCGGCTGCGGAATTGACTTTTCAGTACCAAGTTGATTGTGATGAAGCGCGGGAAGTCGCCAGAGCCATTAAAGATTTTTCCCGCTTCCGTACCCCACCAGAAGGATTTTCCCGCCATCCAGGGGATGCAGTAGCCTATCAATGTTGGAAATTAGCGCGACAAAACTCAGATTTACAAGTGCGATCGCGTCTGATCGCTAAGGGGTTAAAATTTGTCCATACCCCCACTGCCAGACAGCAAATAGAACAACTATTAACAGATTTTACCGTCGATCCCAAACGCCCCGCACCCACTCTTCCCTTCTACCGTCCAGACTCTGAGGCAGAAATGCCCCGTATTGTTCCAGTGGTGGGCGAGTTACCATTAACACCACAAGACTTCAAGAATGTTCCCCTAGTGGAAGAAATCGAACCATTTGGCATAGTTAAATTTGCCGGGGAGCAAGCCTGGGTTCCCTTACCGGGGTGGCAAGTGGTGTTAAGCGCAGAAGATCCCGTGGTAATTTTATGTAACAGCGATCGCTTCCCCAGTCAAACCAAAGCCGCTCCAGAGCAGGTGATGGTAATTGTAGATCGCGCTCAACGGAAATGGGAAGCTGGCAGTTATTTTGTGGTAGATAATGATGGGGAATTAGACTTTCAATGGTTTGAAGATACCCCTGAGTTTACTTTATTGGGGCGTATTTTAGTTATTATGCGTCCCAAGAGAATCCTGGATGAGCCATTAAGTTTAGATTCTTGGCAACTTGATGAGTAATATCAACTTACGAAAATCCGAATATATGTAGGGGCACTGCGGCTTGTGCCCTGAAGTAACAGATCCCCAACTTCTAAATCAATATCCGCACATTGTAGCAATTCCTAGGATAGAAGTCGGGGAGTGCTCATGCCTGCGACTCGTCAAAATTCATGAGACAAAGCAGTGACGCTTTGTCCCATTAGTTCTGAAGGGTAAAAAATGTAGTGGGAGCGTCTCGCTCCCTGTTTTAAGAAAGCGGGCAAGATGCCCGCACTACAATAACAAGATGCCCGCACTACAATAAACTATCAAAATTAATGGGACAGACCACTAGCCTAGCCATCAGCATATTTTTCCTGTAGGATGTATGGTGCTGTGGAAATATTTGAAAGTACTAATCAGAAACTGTGATACTTTTATAACTCCTGAGTTGAACAATTGAGGTTTTCAGTATATATTTGATATTATTTTTCAATTCTTTCACTTTTAAATACTATTTTTAATCCTGGCAAACCTGAATTTTCTAGTCTTCTGCGAATCTCTTGTTTAGCAGATTCAAATGTGTTAAATTCCTTACTTATTCCAAAAGGGATCCAAGCACTGTATCCAATGGATTCAAGTTTAATATTTACTTTTGCAGGTACAATATATTTTCGAGGTGAGACATAAAATTTACCTCTAATATAAGCTTCACCATTGCTTAATTTCGTAGCAGGTTTAGCGAAATCTTTTAAATAGTCTTCAACCAATAGCCATGCTTTTTTATCCACCGTAGCTCCAATATAGATAGTATCAAATTCACAAGAAGCAGTATTTATCTTTTGATTATTCAATATACCGTAGGCTAAGTTATAGACAGGAAACTGATTTTTAGGATCAGATTTTATATATTTTTGAGGAGTTTTTGAATCAACGCTGAAATGCTGAATATATAGTTCTATCCTTATACATTTTCGAGTAAATTTTTCTCTGAATTTACGATTCTTATTTACATCAATTCTCCGATAAATTAACAATTCATCAATGTTACTAAATTCTGAATTTATTGGTTTATGCTGAATAATTTGGGAACGACTACCTACTCCCCGTCGCCCTGCTTTGTAGTCTTCACTCAACTTGATTAACTTATTTTTAATAGCTTCTCTATCTATTGGCTCATGGAAGAAAGATTTAACTAAATCTGATGCATATGGGATAAAATTTTGTAGATAAGTTTCTTGTTTGTTTTGACGTAAAAATTGAGTCAATGATTTTGAATTTAATGCTCTGATATATTCTTGAGCAATCTCAGCTTGAATGTATTCAAGTTTAATCTTTCTTTTGGGATGATATGAACTCCAATAATTAACATGAATAGTATAACCATTAACTAAAATCGAAAAAAAACAACCAAAATTTAATATTAACCCTTTCCATTTACGAGCATAGGTTTTACGAGAGGGAATAAATAATGCTTTGAGAATTGCTTTTTCTTCTGGCTCCGAATCTGGTTTGAATTTATCTCTAAAAGCGTCTAAATCTAAGCAGATAAGAATCTGATTTTCTTCTGTATCTACGCCTAGTATAAAAGAAAAATCAGCAAGTGCAGCTATCGTTTCTCTGAGTAATGTTTCAGTAGGACGTATTTTTTTTGTCTTAACTGGACTAGAATTTAAATGTGGCTGATACTTTTCAATACGTTCCTTTTCTACAAAATCCAGTTGATATTCACTTACTGACTCATAATAAATAGTAAAATTTTTCTTCTGAGCTTTTAGTTGGTAGATACGATGATGAGCTTTACCTTGCCAGCGTTTACGAATATTTTTTGCTTTTCCTATATACCAAACTTGGTTATCTTCATCCAAAACATAGTATATACCTGAATATTCAGGAAGTAACTGTTTTGCTTGCAAAAGAACTTTGGGAAGTCCCAAAATCACTGAATCAGCAATCAAAATTATTCACCCTTTAAGTTTTTATATCTCCTCATTTTCAGTATTCCCTTTTTCCTCAACATTGTTATACCACCCCCAAGCTATGATATATTCACCAGCCTTACAGCATTAGTAAATAACTACCATGTCCAAGCAGACAAACTTGACTGATGCTACCGCTAATCTCCCTCAACTTTGCAAACAAGTAGTTGCAGATAGAGATGTGGTGATTATTACACGAGAAGAAGACGAAAGCGTTGCTTTAATTCCTGTTGAAGAATTAAATACTTTATTAGAAACAGCTTATTTACTGCGTTCACCAAAAAATGCAGAACGTTTGTTAACAGCTTTACAAAGAGCAAAATATAGAAATTTAGAACCTCAAAGCATCAACGAACTACGCCAGGATTTGGGTATTGACGAAGAAAAAGAACAAGGATGAAAACCAGCCCCAAGAAATTAAAGTTCGGGATGCTGTTTTTCACCCAGAATTTCGGGAAGACCTAACCTATTGGGTAGATACAAACCGCAAAACAGTACTACGTGCTTTGAATCTAGTTGAAGCAATTATGCGAGACCCATTTACAGGTATGGGTAAAGTCTGGATGAGCCATTGAGTTTAGATTCTTGGCAGCTTGACGAGTAATCTGACATCTTGTATACCTCGTATTAATACTGATTTTTGATGCCATTAATAAACATATATTTTTATCAATAACACGAAAAATCAGGCTTATTAGCCTGCGTAGGCAGGCTTTGATTGTATAGCCTCACCCTTATAGGGTGTAGGTGCAAGATATGAGTAATATCAATTCACAAAAATCCGAATATATGTAGGGGCGCTGCGGCTTGCGCCCTGAGGGGAGAATATCACGAATCTTGCAACACAGTTTTGGAGACAATGCGGGTTTTTTTGCGGTCTGACTCCGAAAGCTGTTCTCCCATTTGTAGGCGGGTAGCGGAAGTTTGTAAAACCGTTGCCGCACTATTATCTCCCATTTGCAGAGCAGTTTTAGCGGCAGTTTGTAACATAGTTGCCGCCCCCGCGCGATCGCCTTGTTGTAATTTGGCTTCTGCTAATTGTGTTTGCCGATACTTCGCCAATGCTAAAATCGATTGCTGTACCTCTGAGTCGGGATTAGGTTGGTAATTTTCCTGTACTTGTGCATAAACGGGCACATTGGCAGAATATAATCCGGTGAGATTTTCGGCTGGATCGTCATATTTGACTTGTAAATTAGCGATCGCCTGTTTGCCTACTGGTAATTTACCCACATACAGATTTGCCAAAACCACCCGTTCTGCGTCCTTCATTAAGTCTCCCAAACGTACAGAAAACCTGCCGTCCGATTCTGGTTGTACTGGTAATTCTATGGTATCAGGAGATACTTGAGCTATGGGTTTGAGTTCTGCTAATCGCACATTGGGCATGAGTTGAAATAGTAGATAAGCATTAGTCAAACCTACGGATTGGGCACGGTTAAACAGCCGATTAAAGGCATCCACCGCCTGATCTGGCTGTTGAATATAAGATAAAACACCTCCAGCCGCATCAGCAATTTTCTCCAGAACATCTTGGTTCCAATTATCACCAAAGCCTAAAGTATTTAAAGTCAAATTATAGTTAGCAGCTAATTCTGCAAATTTTAAACAGCGATTATTATCACCATGTTCATTTTCACCATCAGTTAATAAAAATATTTGAGATATAGTTTCTTGCTTACCCTTAGCTAATTCTTCAATTCCCAAACGCAAACCTTCATCAATAGCAGTACCCCCATCGGCCGCCAAACGGTTAATTTGCCGTTTCACCTTTTCTGGATTTTTCAGAACTTGATTGGGGACTAAAACCTTGGCACGGTGGTCAAAAGCAATTATACTCAGGCGATCGCCTCCTTTAAGCCGATCCACCAAACCAATTGCCGCCTTTTTAACAATTTCCAATGGCTTACCATTCATCGAACCGCTATGGTCTAGCACCAAACATAAGTTTAGTGGTACATTACGATCCATCTGTTCTGCGATCGCGGAAATGGAAACTGCCAACTGGCGTTGATTATTCAGTTGATCAGTGCCTAAATTACTATCGTTGAGATTCGGCTGTAAACTAACCTTCATAACCCCAGAGTCCTATTCAGAATACAAATAGTTATAAATAACTTCAAAACACAGTATCTGTTCTACGGAAAAGTTTTTGCCAATATATGCATTAATAATTCACATTGTTTGATCACGGATTGGTATGGATTAGAGGATGACACGGATGATTTTTTACCGTCAGCCATAGGAGTGGGACAATGGCAATAAAGGTATGGATTAGAGGATGACATGGATGATTTTTTACCGTCAGCCATAGGAGTGGGACAAGGGCAATAAAGGTATGGATTAGAGGATGACATGGATGATTTTTTACCGTCAGCCATAGGAGTGGGACAAGGGCAATAAAGGTATGGATTAGAGGATGACATGGATGATTTTTCACCCTTTTGCCACTTCCCTTTACCTATTCCCCTTTCTCTTTACCAGGATAATCAAGAATTAGAGAGAAAACCGCACCCCCATCTAACCTAGCATCGCGCTAGGATGTATTACAGTTAACGGCATTATTTTCAGGCAACAGTTGCTATGGATATCTCCCCCATCAAGGCTGTGCAAGCCCCTTACCAAGGCGATAGTTTTTACCGCACACCACCCCCAGATTTACCTTCCCTACTGCTCAAAGAGCGGATTGTTTATTTAGGTATGCCACTGGTGCCTGCTGTCACCGAATTGATTATTGCAGAACTGCTTTTCTTGCAGTCTGACGATCCAGAAAAACCCATTAAAATTTACATTAATTCTACCGGCACTTCTGGTTACAGTGGCGAACCCATCGGTTTTGAAACTGAAGCCTTTGCCATCTATGACACCTTAAGATACATTAAACCCCCTGTGCATACCATTTGCATTGGTACAGCAATGGGAATGTCAGCCATGCTTCTCAGTGCAGGAACCAAAGGTTGTCGTGCTAGCCTACCCCACTCCACCATTGTCCTCCATCAACCCAAGAGCTACGCCCAAGGACAAGCCACAGATATTCAAATCCGGGCACAGGAAGTGTTGGCAAACAAGCGAACTATGTTAGATATCCTATCCAATACCACCGGGCAAGATAGGGAAAAAATTGAGAAGGATATGGATCGCATATTCTACCTCAGCCCTCACCAAGCTGTGGAATATGGATTAATTGACCGAGTTTTTGAGAGCAAGGAAGAACTGGATAAAAGTTCTGTGCCTGCTAGCATTCTCTAACATTCTCTAAATAGAGTTATGAGTTATTAATTCAGTCATCAGTTTTTTTGACTAATTTATGAGTGATTTAATTTACAATTCAACACTCAAAATTTCCCTCCCCTACCTTCATTCAAAATTACAAACGGAGTCACAAAAATGCCCATAGGCGTTCCCAAAGTTCCCTACCGGATGCCGGGGGAACAATATACCCAGTGGATTGACATCTATAATCGTTTATACAGAGAAAGAATTATTTTCCTGGGACGCGATGTTGATGATGAAATCGCCAACCAAATTATTGCAGTAATGCTGTATCTGGATTCAGAAGATCCGGGTAAAGATATTTACTTATACATCAACTCTCCCGGTGGCATGGTTACTTCTGGTATGGCAATTTATGACACCATGCAACATATCAAATCCGATGTGGTCACAATTTGTGTGGGTTTGGCAGCATCTATGGGTTCCTTCCTATTAGCTGCCGGAACTAAAGGCAAACGTTTGGCATTACCCCACTCACGGATTATGATCCACCAACCTTCTGGTGGTACTCGCGGACAGGCAACGGATATTGAAATTGAAGCAAGGGAAATTCTGCGGATTCGTCACCAACTGAACGAAATTTACGCCCATAATACAGGACAATCCTTGGAAAAAATTGAAAAGGATATGGATCGTGACTTTTTCATGTCCGCTCAAGAAGCTCTAGAATATGGCTTGATTGACAAAGTAATTGAGGAGCGCCCTTGATTTCAGTTAACAGTTAACTGTGTGAGCATCCCAATTTTTCACAAGCACCTAAACCCTACACTTTACCCTTGATTCGCCATCCCTCTCCTTAATAAGGAGAGGGAAAGATTTTTGCATCGCCAAAAGCGAGGGTGAGGTGATGATTTCATTGATTGGAGAAATGTGTACAACCCGGTAGAGAGAGGTCAACGCGCTGGGACGCAGCGTGGAGCAAATTGCCTGTGGAGACGTTCTGACGGGGACTGGTGACAGTCTAGTTAAGAGTCTAAGAAGCAGGAAGAAGGGTGGAAAAGCACGGCGATACCGCCTGCTTTGTAACATCCTTTGAGAATCCCTGCGGATTTATCCCAGGGAGTACGTCAAATTGACTGGCTTCGGTGAAAACTGGCAGCAGTTAACTGGCAAATTGTTAAGCGCGAACTTTAAATCAATATTTGAGTCTTTATTATTAGTAACTCAGACTGGAAATATTCACGACAGTCAACTACCATAATACGAAGTAAAACGGAGTCAATTTTCGTTAAGTAGTGTTATGCTTTGCTTACTTACCCCAAAGTAAGTTAATATCTAACATTTTGATAGCTAATAGCTAAAGATGGATTTTGGAGACTGCTACCGTTTATTGGGTTTAAGATCGGGAGCTTCATTCACTGATGTCAAAGCGTCTTATCGACGACTAGCACAGCAATATCACCCCGACATCAACCCAGACGACAAAAAAGCCAAAGAAAAGTTTATCGCCTTGACAGAGGCTTATAAATTGCTATTACAGGTTATACCTCCCCCAGAGGTAACGCCAGAATCTAGTCAACCACCATTGGCAGGTGAGGAAACAAAATTTAAACCCCCAGAGGTAGCAAAGCCAGTTAACCCGAAACCGCCTCACCTTTCGGAAATGGAGCATCGGCTGAAATGGAAGACTTATGAGCAATTGCAGCGATTTTTAAAAGCCAGACAGTTTCCCCAGGCAATCTCCTTAGCGGAGGCGTTAGCACAACGCTTGTCCAATGATACGGAAGTACGGCAATGGTTAGCTATATCGTACCAGTTATGGGGGCGATCGCTCATTGTCCAAAAGCAGCTGTTAAAAGCTCGAATTTATCTGCAAAAAGCCCTCAAGACAGATCCCCATAATAAAGCCTTGTGGAATCAGGTACAGCGAGATTTACGGCACATGGAAACCATTGCTACTTCCCAGGTGAATGCTTCTTCATAACATCACCTAATCTAACGTGAGTTCGGAGTTCGGTGTTCGGTGTTCGGAGTTAAAATTTATGGGAGCATCCCAAATGTTTAAATTTTTAGTGCGGGCCCCAAAGCCCGCTTTGCATATCAAGGGAGCTTTCCGGCTCCCACTACCGCATATTTTTGAAAAATTGGGATGCTCCCAAATTTACCTGAGTTCCGTCGAACTCACACTGATTTACTAAGTTTAGGTTAATTGTTGAGTTTATTCTCAACTATTTGGGAAGTGACTCCGTAACTCCTCACTTGAATTGTAAAAATCCTTGACTCATAAGGGTTTTATCATCAAAATTGCGTCGAACTCACGTTAATCTAGTTCCCGTCTACCTTCCAAGGCTCTGGCTAAAGTTACCTCATCTGCATACTCTAAATCGCCACCCACAGGTAAACCAAAAGCAATGCGGGTAACTTTGGTAAATGGCTTTAATAATTGACCGATGTACAGGGTAGTGGTTTCCCCTTCCACGCTGGGACTGATGGCGAGAATTACTTCTTGGGGTTGTTGCTGACTCACTCGCCGCACTAAAGCTTGGATATTTAATTGTTCAGGTCCAATACCATCGATGGGAGAAATTACCCCTCCCAATACATGATACTTGCCTTTGTACTCCCTAGTTTTTTCTAAAGCAATCACATCACGGGAATCCGCTACCACACACAGGGTTTTGATGTCGCGGTTGGGATTGCGGCAAATTTCACAAATAGGATCGGCAGATAAATGGAAGCACTCCCGACACAAGCCTACCTGTTTTTTCGCATCAATCAGGGCTTGGGCTAAAGCGCGTACTTCTGCTTCTGGACGCTTGAGGATATGTAAAGCCAGGCGCTGTGCAGTTTTGGGGCCTACCCCTGGCAAGCGTTGGAATTGTTCGATTAACCGGGCTAAGGGACGTGCGTAAACCGTTGTCTTGTCTCCAGTGTGTGCGTACCTTAACTATGATGACATTCTTGGGGGATTTTGGATTGGGGAATTTCATGTATGTGATTTGAAATAGTGTGATCGCATATTATTAAGAAGCTGAGTATAAATGTTGACAAAATGTCAATCATCAGATTATTTCATATTTACTGGTATTGTGTTGAAGCAAAATGGGTATCTTAAATATGAAAACTTAATATTTAAAAGATTTTATTTCATGACTGATAAATTTATAATAGATTGTTTGAGCTTCATAATATATGAAAGAGATTTAACTGCCAATCAATGAATTTACCAGAGTTCAAGAAACGAATTATTTCTGTACAACAAGCACAGGCTATAACTAATTTGTTCCTCAGTGATTATATGCCTGATCGCTTTACTGCCGATCAACCCCACCTGACACAAACTGGAGATGTTTGGGAAGTTCCTATTATTCTCACTTACCCCAGAATTGGCTCTTTAGGTCAGGTTGGTACAGTTCTAGTTAGTACAGAGATAGAAAAAGTTATTGATCACACACCCTTTGAGGAAATGAAGCAAGCAGGACAGGAGCTTTATAAAACACACAGCGATGCAATCCAAGCTCACTTTTTATAAACAAGAAACTCCCTATTCTTGTGTTCCTGCTTGTTTACGTATGGTTTTATCTGGTTTTGGTACAGAAAAGAGCGAAGCTGAACTCCGCGAACTTTGTGATTGTGGCATATTGGGAACGGATGCCTTAAAAGCTGTAGATGCAGCACGTCAGCTAGGCTTTTCTAATACTCAAAAATGTACGTTATCAATAGAAGAAATTGAAAATCTGATAGTTTCTAGCAACTATCCAATTGTTTATGTCAACTTGCTACCTATTGATGGATATAAAGATGCCCATGCAATAGTAGTCACAGGAATTGAAGAAACAGTTGTGTCTGTTTACGATCCCTTGCAAGGAGAACGCAAACTTTCACGTTCAACTTTTAAAACAGCTTGGAGCATGATGCATAATTTATCAATTTTGGTACAAGCTTAAATACTTACACTTTTGGTAATTTCCATTACTTCTGACTTGAATGCCAACCAAGCACTAACTGCTTCAGGTTTAGATACCGCTTGTTTTTGCATCAAAATTACACCATCCGCAAAGCCAATAATTCCATACTCCCGATTTGTAGTCATCTGCTCTATCAGGGTAATCAGATTGCGAAGTAAATTACGATCGCCTTTAAATGCTACTTGATATTGTTGTAATTGCCAAAGGTCAGCGATCGCATAATCTACCTTTATCACTTTTTGACTATCATTGCGTAATTCTAGTGCTGGTAAGCGCAGAATTTCCCGGCGACTGGAAAGATGGGGTACTAGGTAAGTAGTGGCAGAGACGCTAGCATCTGGGGGTATTTCTGCCAGTAAGGGACGCATTTTGGCTACATGCTCCCATTGTTGGGGTAAAGATATATGTACCCAAGGCTGGATGGAATCAGGTATGAGAAAGTATAAAGTCCGACTAGGGTTTGATGTTACTGTGAAAAACAGAGAAAGACAGATGCAACCCACCCAAAAGCGGCGAAAAGAGGGTTTAAATTTTTGGGGATTGCGGGACCACCAGAGAATCGCGCCGTAACATAAACCTGGTACTACGCTCAAAGCATAGCGAATTGAAATCGCTAGTACTGATTCACCCTTGCCTAACAGTAGCTTTAGTAAAGGAAAACCAGCAATCATCCAAGAAGCAGGTGACACAATTGGCACAAATCCCCAGGGTAATAACTGACCGAGTAAATATCTAAGTGTTTTAACTGGTGGAGTTACCAACTCTACTATTAATCGCCAAGGGTTACTAATCATCCCCCAAATAATTTCTAAGGTAGAAGCTTCATTGCCATCAGCATATTGTCCAAAGCGTTCTAACATAAATCGCCGGGAAATATCCTCGGAGAACAGGGGCATAATTAAATTAGTCAGCAGCAACATATAACCGAAACTAAGGCTACATAATGCTAGTCCAGCGCGAGGGAAACGCTTGCTCAGAATCATGTAAAATCCCACACCAAATAAAGTGACACCAGCATCTTCTCGGACAGCCAGGGTGCAAACTGCTAGCAACCAAAAGAACCTCCACCATCGCTTTTCCATTGCCAGCAATAGGGTAAAGATAAATAGGGGAATTTGGCTAATATCGTGAAAGTTGTTGAGTGTGGGACCAATTACCGCGTTGGCGCCGTAAAAACTGGCAGTAATTATTGTTGCCAATGGTGGTTTTAAATACTGCCGTGCTAGCACGAATAAAACTAAACCTGCTGCCGTGACAAAAGTCACTTGTAAAACGGATAAAGTGACTGGGGAGGGAAATAAAGCGTAAATTGGTAGCCAAAGCAACAATGCAGGGGTAAAATGCTGACCAAGGCGATGATAATCAACTCTAGCTACTTCCCCAGCATGGACGACATTGGTGGAAAGACTTGAAGAAAGGGTACTTTGGAAAAATCGACCGTGGAGGTTATTCCAAAATACTTGGTTAAAAATTCCCTGGTCAAAGGAAGAATAAAAACTGTAGTAACGGTTTAGACTCAAGCACAGACAAATTACGAAGAATATCAGTGCTATTGGCAATATTGTGTGGAAATAATTCCCTTTCTTTAAGTTCAAACCCCGGATTTTCGATATCATTATTTGCAATTTAGACCACATTACTCACACTACTTGGATTACTTTAGCAGCAGCTCTGAGGTGAAGGGGTGAAGGGGTGAAGGAGTGAAGGAGGGAAGGAGTGAAGGAGGGAAGGAGTGAAGGAGTGATAGATTATTATTGCTATTATTACTACCTAATCAATGCAGTCTTTACTCATAGATGCTAAAAATATTATTTCTGACCTAATCGCCCGTTACTCATCTAGGGTAGATTATCTAATGATTCGCCTGGAAGAAGCCGAGGGTACAGATATTGTATTGCGTGGCGACAGAATCGAAACCCTAAGCGAAGGGATTTCCATTGGCGGACATATTCGAGCTTGCTACAAAGGAGGATGGGGTTTAAGCAGCTTTAATCAACTCACAAGTATTACAGAACGTGTAGAAGAAGCGATCGCATCTGCCCGGATGGTAGGAAATGAAACAACCCTACTCGCCCCTGTAGATCCCGTACAAGTAGTATGTAAATTACCCCTGATGGGTACAGATCCCCGCCGTATACCCCTGATTCAGAAAAAAGAACTGTGCGATCACTACATGGAATTACTGAAAAGCACAGATAATTGTATTACTACAACCTCCGTGCGCTATGCAGATAGTTCCCAAAAAGTCATCCTCGCTTCCAGTGAAGGAACCCTAATTGAGCAATCCTGGGTAGATATGGAAATGCGTTTTGCAGCCACTGCTAGAAAGGGCGATACAGTGCAAACGGGCAGGGAAACAACAGGTTCTCGCCAAGGATTTGAAGATTTAATTTCTTTGGATACACAAGTTAAAAGCGCGGCACAAAGAGCTGTTACAGCCTTATCCCTCCCCCCTGTCCAAGGAAATACCTACACCGTTGTGATTGACCCCATTCTCACAGGCTTATTTGTCCACGAAGCCTTTGGACATCTTTCCGAGGCAGACATGGCTTACGAAAATCCTGATGTTCTGGAAGTGATGACTATTGGTAGGCGATTTGGTCATCCAGAATTACAAATCTTTGATGGTGCGGCACCCCAGGGACATCGTGGTAGTTACTTTTATGATGATGAAGGAACTCCTGCTAGTAATACCCAATTAATTCAGGATGGTATTCTAGTGGGACGGTTACACTCTCGGGAAACTGCTGGCAAGCTGGGCGAAGCCGCAACGGGTAATGCCCGTTGTCTCAGCTACCACTATAATCCCATTGTCCGCATGACTAATACTTGGATTGAAAGAGGAAAAACACCTGTGGCTGAGTTATTTACTGATATTAAACAGGGTGTATATGCCCGTAACTGGTTGGGTGGGATGACTAATGGTGAGATGTTCACCTTTAGCGCAGGTGAAGCATGGATGATTCGTAACGGTAAAATTGCTGAACCTGTTAAGGATGTCACCCTTTCTGGTAATGTGTTTCAAACCCTGGCAGATATAGAAGCTATTGGTAATGATTTTTATTGGGATGAGTCCGGTGGCTGCGGTAAGGGCGGACAAAATGGTTTACCAGTGGGTTGCGGTGGACCAAGTTTGCGGATCAGAGATGTGGTGGTTGGAGGTGAGGTGGGGTAGAGATTTCTTTAAGGTGAAAATGGTTGTTAGTTGTTAGTTGTTAGTTGATAGTTGATGGTTGATGGGTGAAAGCTTAGGTATGGGAGGCGCGCGGTAGGGGCGCATTGCGTGCGCCCTTGAGGAGTTAGTAACCAATTATTTTCATCCTTGGTTGTGTACAAACGTCCATGTAGACGCGCAAAGTGCGGCTTCTCACAAAGTAGGACTAGCTTGAAAATAGGCAACAGGCAACAGGCAACAGGCAACAGGTAACAGGTATTTTCATCATTGGTTGTGTACAAACGTTCATAAGGGGCTAGCTTGAAAATAGGGAGTTCGGAGTTCGGAGTTCAGGAGTAGGGGCGGGGTTTCCTCGCCCAGAGTCAGGGAATTATTTTCATGTTTGGTTGTGAGATTTTCTCGTGTAGACGCGCGAAGCGTGGCTTCTCGCAGAGTGGGACTAGCTTGAAAATAGGGAGTGTAGACACGAAGTGGCTTCGGTGAAGGGTAAGGTAAGTAGGAGGGAAGGAGTGACGGGGAGAAGTCAATTCCAGCAATTGCTTGGTTATTCATTAAAAAAATCTTAAACTTAGAGGAAATACACTGTCAGTAATGTATGTAATTGTATTTTGAGTTAAATTAAGATTTTTATAAATTTGTCAAGGGTAAGGGATTGGAGTCAATGAAGATACTAGTGCTGAGTTGGGAATTTCCACCACGTATAGTAGGAGGAATTGCCCGTCATGTGTCGGAGTTGTACCCAGAGCTAGTTAAGCTAGGGCATGAAATCCACCTCATAACACCTAATTGCGACAATGCTCCCATGTATGAAACAGTTGAAGGAATTCAGGTGCATCGTATTCCTGTGGCTGATGGCGATGACTTTTTGCATTGGGTGGTGAATATGAACCAAAGTATGGGCAGTCATGGTGGTAAACTAATTTTAGAAGAAGGTTCTTTCGATATCATCCATGCTCATGATTGGTTAGTGGGTGATGCTGCGATCGCTCTGAAAAATGCGTTTCAAATTCCTCTAGTTGCCACTATCCACGCCACTGAAGCAGGACGGAATAATGGTATTCACAATCCAACTCAACATTATGTTAATGGCAAAGAAGAACTATTAGCCTATAATGCTTGGCGGATTATTGTCTGCACTCATTATATGCAGCGAGAAGTTAAATGGGTATTACACTGTCCGTGGGATAAAATAGACATCATATACAATGGCATTCGCCCCGAGAAAAAACAGCCTAATAGTAATTTTCCCGCTGAGGATTTTCGTCGCCGATTTGCTGCGGATGGAGAAAAAATAGTTTACTATGTGGGTCGTATGACCTATGAAAAGGGAGTATCAATATTACTGAATGCTGCTCCCCAGGTTTTACATTCTATGGACGGTAACGTTAAATTTGTACTCATTGGTGGAGGTAACGTTGACCATCTCAAGCAGCAAGCCTGGGACTTAGGAATTTGGCATAAGTGCTATTTTACCGGATTTATGTCCGATGAAGACCTAGATAAATTTCAAACCATTGCTGATTGCGCCGTTTTCCCTAGCCTCTATGAACCTTTTGGGATTGTAGCCTTAGAAAGTTTTGCGGCTCGGGTTCCTGTGGTAGTTTCTGATACAGGAGGTTTGCCAGAAGTTGTGCAACACACCAAAACAGGAGTTGTTACCTATACGAACAACCCTGATTCCCTGGCTTGGGGTATTTTAGAAGTCCTCAAAAATCCTGGTTATCGACAATGGTTGATCGATAATGCTTATGAAGAATTGGAGCAGCGGTTTAATTGGTATAAATTAGCCCAACAGACTGATAGTGTTTATCAAAGGGTAGTCAAAGAGCGTAAGCAAGTAACTTGGTAATGGATGCTGAAGAATTTTGGGAAAGGTATGCAGCTGCGCTTATCGCCATCTATCGCCATCTATTGTAGGTTGGGTGAAACAAAGTGGAACCAAACAAATGGGAGCTATCGCACTACGAAAGTTGGTTAAGATGTTTTGCTCAAAAACCAATAATTGGGGGATTCTCTCCCAAACCCCCTCCAAAACAAGAAATACATAGGGTCTGCTGAATAACTAGAAAATATTGATTTATCAATGCTTTCAGGCTATCTTTTGGGGAACAAGTGCAAGGAAATTAGGGTTTTATATCAAATCCGATAGCATCTGAATGATAAAAAACCGCAAAGACGCAAAGGACGCAAAGGAAGAGGAAGAGAGAGAGTAACTGAAATAATTCCGATACAAACGGAAACGATATTAGGTATTAATTTTGGACAAAGTCGAGCTTAGATTATCTATCTTCTAAATCTCTCTATCCTCTGCGTTTTCTACGCCTGGAGGGTTTTTTTAACCAGTAATCTTTGGGCGGAATAGCAGTATATATAACTACAAACCTTTAGTTTTCCTAAATTCACTCACCACATCTTTCACCTTTCGTAATTCGCCCTCTACTAAATAGTTGAGTTGCTGCATTTCATCAGCATTTATTTGCCCTGCCATTTGCGATACAACTTGTTGTAACTGTGGATATTTATTTAAAGTTTCTTGGCGGAAAACAGGAGTAGGTTCATAGGGTGGAAAATATTTTTTATCATCCTTGAGTATTACCAAACCTAGTCGAGAAATTTGTCCATCGGTGGAATTAGCCACTATGACATCCACCTGCTTTTCAGTTAATGCCCGATATAGTAGCCCCACATCCATAATTTTTGGTGATTTGGGGAAATTTAATCCATACTTTTTAGATAATCCAGGAAAACCATCTTTTCTTTCTATAAATTCATAACCAAAACCAGCGCGCCACTGGGAAGTGTATTCTGCCAAATCAGATATAGTTTCGATTTTGTAGCGTTTGGCATCTTGACCACGCACAATAATGGCATAGGTATTTTCAAACCCCAAAGGTTCCATAACCTTTAAGTTAAAATCTTGAGCGTAGATGTTTTTAACCCGCTGGTAAATTTCTTGGGGATCATTAATTACCTTTTGTTTGAGAATAGCATTATAAGCTGTACCAGTGTACTCAACGTAAGCATCAATTTTACCGGCAACCAGAGCTTGATGGCAAACAAAAGTACCACCCAATTGAGGTTTTCTTTCTACTCTTAAATCAGTTTTTGCTTCTATTTGTTGTGCTAATAATTCCCCTAAAATATCTTGCTCAGTAAAGTTTTTTGATGCCACAATAATATCACCACCGCTAATACTAGTAGAGTTAGAATTACAACTAGTAACACCGATAATTAAAGCCAAACAAGCTAGGGAAAAGGCAAGGATTTTTTTCATTTACTTAATGTTTTGAAGTTGCAACTTTGCCTTTCATTAAATAACGTTCTAGACTGCCAATGCCAAAATCAGCAAGTAAAGCGATCGCAGCTGCGGGAACTGCACCTGCTAAAATTAGTTGGTCGTTAACTACGGAAATGCCCCGGAAAATAAATACCCCCAAACCACCAGCACCAATGGCAGCGGCAATGGTAGCAATACCAATGGCAATCACGGCAGCTACTCGCACCCCAGCTAAAATTACACCCATAGCTAGGGGAATTTCTACTTGGAATAATAACTCCCTATCCGTCATCCCCATACCCTTACCAGCTTCTCGAATGGATGGATTCACAGTAGTAATTCCAGTATAAGTATTGCGAATTATCGGTAATAGAGAATATAAAGTCAGGGCAACAATTGCCGGGACTGCTCCAATTCCCCCAATGATGGGCAAGGGAATCAGCAAACCAAACATTGCCAAGCTGGGTACAGTTTGCATCACATTGGCAAAACCCAAAATTGGTTGACGCAGACTTGGGCGACGGGTGATGATAATTCCTAAGGGAATACCAATCAAAACTGCGATCGCAATGGAAATGATTACCAGAAATAGGTGTTCTCCTGTTCTGTCCAAAATTTCTGGTCCATATTTAATCAGAAAAAAATCTTCCATATTATCCTACTGGTTTAATACATTCCATAAATGCTACCGCTTCTGGATGAGAAGATTGGAGAAATTCATCGGGAGTACCCAAAAATACCATCTTTCCGCCGTACATCAGCCCAATGCGAGATGCCAAGACAAAAGCCTCTTGGATATCGTGAGTTACAAATACAACTGTTTTACCCAACTCTTGTTGTAAGCGTTTAAATTCTTGTTGTAGTTCCAAACGAGTAATGGGATCGAGGGCACCAAAAGGTTCATCCATTAATAAGACTGGGGGATCTGCGGCTAAAGCTCTAGCCACACCAACCCTTTGTCTTTGTCCACCAGATAATTCGTGGGGATAGCGGCCAGCAAATTGTTCTGGAGGTAAACTGACTGTATTTAATAATTGGTGAACTCGGGTTTTGATTTGCTTTGGCTTCCAACCTTCTAAGGAAGGAACCAAGCCCACATTTTTTTCCACATTAAAGTGGGGAAATAAACCTATTTCTTGAATTACATAACCAATCTTGCGTCGTAGCCGAATTTCATCCCACTCAATTGTGGGTTTGCCCTCAAATAATACTTCCCCTTGGGTGGGAGTGAATAGGTGATTGATTAACTTCATAGTGGTGGTTTTCCCACTACCGCTACGTCCTAATAGTATCAGTGCCTCTCCTTGGCGAATAGTAAAGTTTAAATTTGATACTAGGGGACGGTGATTTTTACTCAGGGTGACATCACGGAATTCTACAGCTATAGGTTTTTCTTGTGACATTTGGACTTCTCTGTAGATACTGACTTAGTTCATGCTGGAAATTTAACCATGCGACCTAAGAGCCGCTAAGGGAAGGCTGTTACAAGCACATGGCTACGCACCATAGCAAAAGACACTAAGCCTGTCAAATTTATTCTTTGCAGACTTCAAATAGGTAAAAGTGAATACTTCAAGGGTTCAGATGTATGGAAAAATTATAAAAGTTACGAACTGACAAGTCAGCACTTGCGCTGTCGCCATCATTCCCCATTTCCTGGTCTGTCCATAATATCAAAAAATATTATATTAATAAATGTAAAAACTACTTAAGCTCTTGCCAACAAGTAAGAATACATCACCAATTTAGTTATTTAATAAAAGATGATGAAAAGAAGGCAACTCTTTTTGGAAGTTGGTGCTGTTGTTCTAGGCACTGTATGGCTGTCCGATTATTTAGTTAGGAGAACGGAAATTATGACAACTTCAAATCAAAAATTTGAAATAAACAAAACCGAAGAAGAGTGGCGTTCTATCTTAACTCCAGAACAATTCAAAATCCTCCGCAAACATGGCACAGAACGTGCAGGTACTAGCCCTCTGGATAAAAACTATGAAGATGGTACATACTTATGTACTGGATGCAATCAGCCCCTATTTACATCAGAAACTAAGTTTAATAGCGGTACGGGTTGGCCCAGTTTTTTCCAGCCCATTGATGGCGCAATTGAAACATCAGTGGACAAGTCATTGTTTATGACTAGGGTGGAAGTACATTGTAGCCGTTGTGGTGGTCATCTCGGTCATGTATTTGGTGATGGTCCCGCACCTACTGGTCAGCGTTACTGTATAAATGGTGTATCGCTCCAGTTTGTTCCTGCTTAATATTAATTTAGTGGCGATCGCGTTGTTTGTAAATGCGATCGCTACTTTAGGGTTTTGCAATGGGATATCGTAGTAAGCGCGTTAAAACTGCTCCTGTAATAGCTGTGTATATAAGCACTACTAACAATGCTACAAGAAATAACATATACAAATTAAACACCAAACCAATATTATGTATAGTAATCCCCACAATAACGCTGGATAAAACTCCCATAGCATTCCCCAAAATCCATTGACTAGATTTAGAAACCCACCGACTTAGTAAAAGCCATTGTATAGTTCCGAGTACAATGACACCCACAGCACCCCCTAAAAAAATAGCCACAACACTAGAAGAATAAGATCCTATTGCTCTCTCTAGGCTAAACCCAAAAAACATACCGATAACAAACCCCTGAAAAATTCCCACTACAAGCCCCACAGCAGTTACCAAAACCCACCAGCCTGTTCTTGATATCCAAAATACCCACCTTCGCAACACTAACCATTGCGTAATCGGGAGTAGAACTCCAAGTGTTGCAGCACCAACAACATTTGCTAGTAACCACTGCCACCAGAAATTCCAGTTAAAGATTGGTTGTGAAGTTGGTGAAGATGTTTGAGTGGGAGATTGCGATGTTTGAAAATTTTGTCCCGGGGAAAATAGACAAAATAGCCATTTGGTTCCACTGTGGGAATACCAGGACTATCCAACATTTTCAGTACCTCAGCTTCTCGCTGAAATAATTCCACAGCCTTGGGTTCATTGTTGGTGAGAATTTTTAGTACCCTGCGAGTATTGCTACGGACATCCCTAACCTCATAAGTTTTACCAAAACCACCTTGTCCTAGTTCCTTGATTGTTCGATAACGCCCTTTCAATAGCAATTCGGAACTGCAACTTTGGCAAAACAACGTATCGTCAGAATTTTTCTGGTTGGAGCAATCCGGGTTAATACAGAGAGACATGAGTCAGGAAATTGTAGTATTTGTATAGTTCAGTCTTGTTGATTCAATGGTAAAAATAAATCTGTATTACGAAGTATTACAGATTTGGACAGATGGGTAATCCCACGTAAGAATCTAACTAGAACAAATACTGTGACGAAGTTTACAATTAGGACCCCTCGCAGTACATTGTCGTAAAGCATTCTGCTGTGCTAATAACGTACTAGTATTCCTTGCCCATCCATAGGCTCTATCGCTAGCAGTTGCTAAAGCCGCACAGGAATTTCTAGCAGAGACGACTGATTTACAATCTCCAGCTCCAGAAGAATACTTCTCACATTCCTGTACAGCCCTTCTTTCTGCAGCCGTTTGAGTTGTATAGTTTCTCCCGTAGCCACTCGCACCCGTGGATAAAGAATAGGCAATCGCCGCATATTTGTTACCCACCTTTGAGTGTCTTGTTGCGGTTGGTGTTGGTGATGCCGGAGTTGTAGAAATTGGCCTTGGCGATACTGGAGTTGGAGTCTTGGATGAATTATCGGGTTTTTCCTCAGATTTACTATTATTGGATGAGCATAATTGTGACTGTAAGCCAATCATACATCTAACTTCTGGTTCCGCAAAAGCTGCGATCGCAATCACTATACTAAGTAAACCTAGAGTTTCTCCCCATCCCCATTTGCCCATCTTGCTTTCCCTCCCCTTCTCTTCTCTTCTCTTCCAATTAATATGCTAATTTTTTGATCCAAATTTAGGATCAAATTTTCCAGATTATCTGCTATTGAAAAGTGCAGATTCAATCATCTAGAGCAATCATCAATTGAAAGAAGAGTGTGGGGAGTATGGGGAGTGTGGGAAGTGTGGGAAGTGTGGGAAGTGTGGGAAGTGTGGGAAGTGTGGGAAGTGTGGGAAGCAGAGGAAGATGAAATAATTATTGCTTTCCTCCTTCATTCCTTCATTCCTTCATTCCTTCACTCCTTCCCTCCTTCATTCCTTCATTCCTTCACTCCTTCCCTCCTTCACTCCATCACTCCTTCACTCCATCACTCCTCAGACGCTTCTACTTCTGGGGTTTTATTTGGATCTAACTTCAAAATCAACACAGCTAAGGGTGGCAAACACAAATCCAAAGAATAGGGACGATTATGGAATGACCAATTATCAGTCCATTTACCACCTAAATTACCCATATTGCTACCACCATATTGACGAGCATCACTGTTGAAAATTTCAGTATAAAAACCTGCTTCTGGTACGCCAATGCGGTAGTGGGAGTGGGGTTGGGGAGTAAAGTTACACACTGCAACGACAAAACCATTTGTATCTTTATCCCTGCGAACAAAGGACACCACACTATGGTTATTATCATTACAATCAATCCACTCAAATCCCTCCTCAGCAAAATCCTGTGAATATAAAGCCGATTCAGAACGATACAAATGATTCAAATCTTTGAAAAATTCTTTTAACTGTTCGTGGGGATCATATTGCAATAAATGCCACTCTAAATCACTCCAAACATTCCACTCACTCCATTGCCCAAATTCCATGCTCATAAACATGGTTTTCTTACCGGGATGGGCAAACATATAAGCAAACAGACAGCGGACATTGGCAAATTTCTGCCACCTATCCCCAGGCATTTTACCAATAATATTGCTCTTACCATGTACCACTTCATCATGGGACAGTGCCAGCATAAAATTTTCGCTGTGGTGATACCACATACTAAAGGTAATGTTGTTCTGGTGGAACTGGCGGAACCAAGGATCCATGCTGAAGTAGTCGAGCATATCATGCATCCAACCCATGTTCCACTTCAGGTTAAAACCCAATCCCCCTGTATAGGTGGGCCAGGATACCATAGGCCAAGAAGTTGATTCTTCAGCGATGGAAAGGACACCGGGAAAATAACTAAATAGAAGGTGGTTAACTTGACGCAGAAAGTCTGCTGCTTCTAGGTTCTCCCTACCACCATATTGGTTGGGTAGCCATTCCCCTTCTTGACGACAGTAGTCAAGATAGAGCATGGAAGCCACCGCATCAACCCGAATCCCATCAATGTGGTATTTATCAAACCAGAATAGGGCATTGGATACCAGAAAATTCCGCACTTCATGGCGGGAATAATTAAATACTAAGGTTCCCCACTCCTTATGTTCACCTTGACGGGGATCGGCGTGTTCGTAAAGATGGCTACCGTCAAAAAAGGCTAAACCGTGTCCATCTTTGGGAAAGTGACCAGGAACCCAATCCACAATCACCCCAATGTCATTTTGGTGACATTGGTCAATAAAATACATCAAGTCTTCTGGACTACCATAACGGGAAGTTGGAGCAAAGTAACCCGTAACTTGATAACCCCAAGAACCATCAAAAGGGTGTTCGGCAATGGGTAGTAGTTCAATATGGGTATATCCTAAGTTCTTGACGTAGGGAATCAGTTTATCTACCAATTCCCGATAGGTAAGAAAGCGAGCCGTAGTATTTAACTCAGAAACCGTTACTACTGGTTCTGTTTCTCCATTGGGTAATTTAGCGGGTTCGGCACTAGAAGCGTGTAACCAAGAACCTAAATGGACTTCATAAACAGATATGGGTTGGGCAAGGGGATCGCTGTTGCGGCGCCCTTCCATCCATTCTGAGTCTTTCCAGGAGTAGGAATCTAAGTCACTGACAATGGATGCGGTTTTGGGGCGAACTTCCTGTTGGAAACCGTAGGGGTCTGATTTTTCGTAAATGTGACCTTCGTAATTTTTAATTTCGTACTTATAATGTTCACCCACACCAATGGAAGGAATGAATAATTCCCAAATCCCCGATGTTCCTTTACGCATTTGGTGCTTGCGTCCATCCCAATAGTTGAAATCCCCCAGTAATGATACATTCCGCGCATTTGGTGCCCAAACGGCAAAATATACGCCCTTGACACCATCTATTTCTAGGGGATGCGCTCCTAATTTTTCGTAAATGCGGTGGTGATTCCCTTCTGCAAATAGATGTAAATCAAATTCCGTCAAACGACCAGCACTAAAAGCGTAAGGGTCATAAATTACCCGTTCGTGTTCCCCTTCCTTGATGCGTAACTGATAGTTGTTAAGTTCTTTGGTTTCAATGGTACATTCAAAAAAATGAGGATCGTGTATGGCTTGCATTGGATATTCTTGACGTTCCTCTGGTAGAACCACCCATACGGCACTGGCATTTGGTAGGTAGGCTCGAACCGCCCAGACAGTTTTGCCATTTTCTTCTATGAGGTGGGAACCCAGGATTTCAAAAGGATCGTGATGCTGATTCCAAACAATGCGGTTAACCTGCTCAGGGGCGATGGTACTTATAGACATGGAGCTACCTACGTTAAATAAAGTGAAATAAACTGGCTAAATAAATCTGCCTTTCTTGCTTGTTATATCTACGATCTATTCTTTACATTTATTTGCATTTTTTGTCATCTTCGCAATCTTAACCCAGAATCTGGACTGAGTTAAGATTGCGATCGCCAATTAACAAGATCCCCACCTCATCACCTAGAACAACTCAATGCAAGTAGTCTATCAAGGCATGGTGGGAGCGTGAGAACCCCTACGATGCACGCGAGGGGATGAAACGCGACTCAAGGGGATTTATCACCTTTTTGAATCCCCTTCGTTTCAACAAGGGGAGTATGTCAATACATATATCTGAACTTTGTTTGAGGATATTTCCACTCAATTCCCTAGGGCGTGTTTTCAAACTCATTCGTAGGTTGGGTAGAACGCAGTGTAGACCCGAAGGGGCTTCCCGCAGGGTAACCCAACAAATCGACGAAGAATGTTGGGTTACTCTACTCCAAGCCGCTGCGCGTCTACGTTCCTCAACCCAACCTACAATTTAGGTTAATGTGAGGTTTGAAAACAGTCCCTAGCCCTTGAGCGGACAGCTGCGCCAACAGGAGAAGGAACAGGCAACAGGCAACAGTAAGTATTTTCGCCTAGTTCAAAAAAATATTTTATATTCATAAAAGATGTTTAATGTCAATCCAAAAATGGAAATAGTTGGAATAAGAGCTTTCGCACCCGTAGTAAAAAAATGGTTTCCCGCACCTTTGTATTTAGTTTTGGTGGTGGAGCGGTTTTTAACTGTGCTTGTAATTCGGCATATTTTGCCGCAGTTAGGGGCTTACCATCCACAGGCGATCGCGCAGCAGTAATAATTTGGGTGCGTAATATTTCTTCGGGAATATCTGTTACTGGTGGTAAAGCCATTGCTAATTGTCCCCAATGACTAGTGATGCTCCCTCCAATCACTACAAGGGTGCTGGTAATGGCTGCTAAAACTGCAAATCCGATTGGCTTCATTGTTTGTGTGACCATCGCCTGATCAGAAAGTAAGAATCGCAGGTAAAAGCTAAATGCGATCGCCTGCGAGCAATATAAATGGATTTATTCGAGAATTTTAAAACGGCTTCATCCAAATTGACACCGAAACAGAATTTCCACACAGGAAATTGAGTGAGGAGCACCTGAGCAAAGTTATTTTAGGGGGATTTTAGCCCTAACTTATTTTGGACTCTTAGCAGGAGCAGGGGATGATTTACCTGTATCAGCAGGTTCGCCGGTAGTGCCAGGACTACTTGTGTCACTAGGTGTTGTGGTTTGGTCGCAAGCTCCTAGAACAGTAGCAAAGGTAAGTGCCAGGGCAACACCAAAAATTTTAAATTTCATAGCTCCTCTTTCACCTTTAGAGATTGAAAAATATTTTATCTGTTGAATAACATACCTTATTTGTACATTTTTCTAAAGTGTCTCTGGTATGAACTACCAGCCCTTACTTCGTTGAAGGACTGGTTTCTGCATCCAGCCCAGCAAGGAGTGATTTTTGACGCTTCTTTTGACCCAGTTGCTGCATGTTTCCCGTATTCTTACAGGTACATGAAGTAGAGCCAGAATCATCCACGTCTGGTGAGGCTAGTTCCTAACCCCGGCAGGTTGTCTGAATATCCACTTTTGGTTTGCTTTTAGTAACTACCGTGCCATTACAGCTAAAGTGTGCGTATAGTTACTCCTAGTACTATACCACATAGAATTTGTTGGTTTGCTTACATCCCCACCTTTTAGAAGGATGGGAAATTACGCGAGAAGGTTAAAGTTTTCCTTAACGAAGTCAGAAGTCAGAAGGTTTGAGCGTAGCGAGTTAAACCTTGTTTGACCGAAAATAATGGGATACAAGCCCCGTCCTTCTAGGCGATGGAGTGTCAACCAGGTTTGTCAAAAACTTACACCATTTTGAAAAAAGACTGGGACAGATGGGTAGGTAACATCAGCAAGATAATTGTATACACCAAAATATTATGGATGCCATGCCCTTACGAATCATGTATGTGTCGCAAACATTATTTGAATTGGTATTACACCCAATAGATAGTATTAACACCCATCTTCCACCAAAGTATTAATACTGATTGTAAATGTTATTAATAAACATATATTTTTATCAACAACAGGAATTATCAGGGTTTTTAGTCTGCGTAGGTAGGCTTTGATTGTATAACCTCACCCTTATAGGATGCTGCTGGCGAATAGTGGGTATGACCCCTTATTATGCTAAAAGCTGGGGATTACTGGAATAATTCGGGCTGGATTTTTTCTGCCCCACTCCCCCACGGTCAAATCTCACGCCTGCCCATGAAAATACCTCAAGTGCGGCTCCCACACCTAAGCTGTCAACCATCAACTAACAACTAACAACTATCAACCATTTTCAAACTCCCCGATCTGAAATAAATGTTTTTTGCTACTTTAGGTGCAGCTATTTGGAGATTGAGATATTATCGATGCTGATTACATTGTTAGTTCTAGTAATCTGAATCACCAAGGAATTTATTTTTATTTCCTTACTTTTTATTTTCCAAGAATTATGGCTACTAAACCTCGGTCGAATATTAGGGCAAGGCGCAGACAGTTGCAGTCAAACTCAATCCCATCAAGGGTAACTAAGAAGTCAAGAAAGTTACCATCAAGGTCTGGGAATCATCGCCGCGTTTTGCCTGCAACAAAATCATCTGCTCAAAAACAATTTTTACCAACTAACTTATTGACTTCTCGACAACCACTGTTAGGTAGAAAAAGAGCAAATATCACACTTCCAGGAACGACAAATAGATTATCTCCAAGACTGAAAACAGATCAACACCAGGTTTCTTCCCTTCCCCTGGTATCCCCTCCTAATAACACAACTCCTTGGTGGTTACTGCGCTTGTATGCCCTACATCGTTATTCCTGCCTGGGAACGTTTTTATTAGTAGTTGCAGTTCTCGTAGTTTATGGTTGGACGGTATATTCTCAAAAACTTTGGGGTCAAAATTACCGGAAACTACAAGAATTACAACGGGATGAGCGACAGCTGACGAAAACCAATGAGGTTTTAAAGAATAAAATGGCTCAAGAAGCAGAAAAACCCAATGCTGGATTATTATCTCCAACTCCTAATAAAACAATTTTCTTACCCAGAAAACAGTTGGAGGTAGATCGAAATCCTACTGTTCAGACTAGCCCTCCTCAAAGGCAACCTTCACCCTCATCTCTATTAGGTTACTAGCTTGATAATTCCCATCTTAGGGACTATATGACTGAGAATTCATCTTGACATCTACGTCAAGAAAAAGATAGAAATATTTATGCAAAAGTCATCCACCAAAACCAAAGAACCCAAATTTATTGTCAAAGAATTTATAGAAAAACGGCGGTTAACACTACGGGATTTACGTGATTTTTTTGATTCCGAGGTACCAGAATTAACTGCTAACATGAAAACCCGGCTATTTTTAGTTTGGGGATTATTAATTACTTCTGGATTAGGGCTGGCTTTGAATTTGTACAATCTGCAAATTGTCCGGGGACCAAACTTGACAAAGAGGGCACGGAGCCAGCAAATGGTGGCAGTGAGACCATTCATGCCCCGTCGTCCAGTGGTGGATCGGAGTTTGCAGATGGTGGCAATCGATCGCCCTGTATATACCCTCTATGTGCATCCCCAATCATTTACGAAATCAAGGGAACACGTAGCACAGAAACTAGCTCCTGTACTCAATAAAGATGCTGAGGATTTAGAGCAAAAATTTGCTAAACAAAAAAGCGGTATTTTACTTTCATCCAGTCTCTCGGAAGAAATTGCAGATCGATTGTACGATATGCGTTTGGATGGCTTAGATTTAAGGAAAAAATATGCCAGATTTTACCCCCAGCAAAATTTATTTGCCGATGTTGTTGGCTATGTAAATGTTGACCGTCGGGGTCAAGCAGGGGTGGAATATAGCCAAGAGAAGTTATTGGAACGTTCTAGTAAAACTTTACGTATTACTAGGACTGGGAATGGATCATTAATGCCTTCACGCGCTCCCCAAGGATTTTTCCATGTCGATGATTTGCGACTCCAATTAACTATTGATAGCCGTCTGCAAAGATCTGCTCGTGCTGCTCTGATGAAACAAATCAAAAAATTTAAGGCCAAAAGAGGAGCAGTAATTGTCATGGATGCTTGGGATGGCTCTATTTTGACAATGGTTTCCCAGCCCACCTATAATCCCAATAAATATTCCAAGGCAGATATATCACTGTTTAAAAATTGGACCGTGGCAGATTTGTATGAGCCTGGTTCTACTTTTAAGCCTTTAAATGTGGCGATCGCTCTAGAAGCAGGTACAATCCAAGCTGATGATGTTTTCAATGACTCGGGTGCGATTAAAGTTGCTGACCACACCATTAGAAATGCCGAACTTAAAAGTCATGGCAATATCAATATTGCAGAAATTTTAAAACATTCCAGCAATGTAGGGATGGTAAAAATCATCCAAAAATTAAATCCTTCGATTTACTACGGTTGGTTGGAACGTATGGGTTTTGGACAAACTGTAGATACAGATTTACCCTTTGCTGTTGCCAGTCAACTCAAAACTCAAGAAGAATTTACTAATTCCCCCATTGAACCGGCTACCACTTCCTTTGGTCAAGGTTTTTCCATCACCCCATTACAGCTAGTCCAAATGCACGGAGCTTTGGCTAATGGTGGTAAATTAGTCACTCCCCATGTAGTCAAGGGTCTAATAGATGGCAAAGGACAGATCCATGATTCCCCAAATTTACCCAAGCCACGACAAATTTTTTCCCCTGTAACCACTCAAAAGGTTGTGGAAATGATGGAAATGGTCGTAGCTAATGGAACTGGTAAAGCTGCCAAAATTCCCGGATACCGGATTGGTGGTAAAACTGGTACAGCACAAAAAGCTAGTAAATCGGGTGGCTACCGCAGTGATGCAAGAATCACCAGTTTTGTAGGTATATTACCTGTAGAATTACCCCGTTATGTTGTACTCGCATTAGTTGATGAACCACAAGGAGCTAATGCCTATGGCAGCACAGTTGCCGCACCAATTGTCAAGTCAGTAATGGAAGCACTAATTTCCTTGGAAAAAATAGCACCCGTGCAGGAGTGAAGGAGGGAAGGAGTGAAGGAGTAGGGGCGGGGTTTCCCCGCCCGGAGTGGAGGGGGAAAGGAGGGAACTAAAGATAAAATTGCACATCGCGTTAGATTCTTTTGACTGATAACTGATAACTGATAACTGATAACTGAAATGACTGGCTAATAATTAATCCCGGCTAGAGTTCTCTAATAGTTCAGATTTACAACAATGAAGTTCCCATATAAACAGGATTTGCAGTCAGATGCAGATCCTAATAACTCAAAATCAACTGAAGTCCAATCTTCTGGGTTAGGTACGTTCGGTGGAGTTTATACACCCTCAGTCCTGACAATTTTGGGCGTGATTATGTATTTGCGGTTCGGTTGGGTAGTGGGAAATGTGGGGTTAGTGGGTACTTTAATCATTGTTACCCTTGCTACATCCATTACCTTTCTGACTGCACTATCAGTTTGTGCGATCGCTACAGATAGAGTAGTGCGAGTAGGTGGCGCCTACTACATGATTAGCCGTTGTTTGGGAATTGAAGTAGGGGGAGCGGTAGGAATCTCTCTTTATTTTGCCCAAGCAGTATCAGTTGCTTTGTATACCATTGGTTTTGCTGAAAGTATAGTCCAAACTTTCGGAAATCTGAATCAAACATATGTGGCTTTAATCACAACAATTTTGGTGGCGATTTTGGCTTTAACTTCTGCCCAGATTGCAGTTAAAGCCCAATACGTGATTATGGCGGCGATTGTGCTTTCCCTTGTGTGTCTAGTTTTTGGTCCTGGTGTACCAAATATTACGCCACAAGGATGGGGTATACCTGAGAATGGGCAATCTTTCTGGGTAGTTTTCGCAGTATTTTTCCCCGCTGTCACTGGTATTATGTCTGGGGTAAGTATGTCAGGGGATTTACGTGATCCCAGTCGTTCTATCCCTACTGGAACCTTAGCCGCTGTGGGCACGGGGTACTTGGTTTACATGGTTTTGCCATTAATTATTGCCACGCGTGCCGATACGGCAACTTTACTAAATGAACCCCTAGTCATAAAAATGATGTCTCTATGGCAACCGGCAATTTTATTTGGGGTTTGGGGAGCAACTTTGTCAAGTGCCTTGGGTAGTATTCTTGCTGCACCCAGAGTTCTGCAAGCATTGGCAAGGGATGGAATTTTTCCCCCTTGGATGTCTTTCTTGGGAAGAGGTAGCGGTGAAAATGATGAACCACGCATAGGTACTTGGGTAACTCTGAGTGTGGCAATTGCAGCTGTCTGTATTGGCGATTTAAACTTGATTGCCCCAGTACTGACAATGTTTTTCTTGACCACATACTTAGTTTTAAACATCTCTGCCAGTATCGAAGGATTCCTGCAAAGTCCCTCATTTAGACCCAGCTTTAAGGTGCATTGGGTTTTGTCTCTATTGGGGGGAATTGGTTGTTTGTGGGTAATGCTGTTGATTAACCCCATTGCTACTATGGTTGCTGCTGTCATAGTCCTAGGGATTTATTTTTGGCTCCAGCAACGGGAATTAACTACCACTTGGGGGGATGTGCGTCGGGGAATTTGGATGGCATTACTACGGGCAGGTATTTATCAAATTGATAGCGTTGAGGATACTAGAAACTGGAGACCGAATTTGTTGGTATTTTCTGGTTCCCCCAGCAAGCGTTGGTCTTTGATTCAGCTAGCTAATGCCTTCACCCATAAACGAGGCTTTATTACCGTATCCAGTGTTTTACCTAGCGGTTCTCGAGACTTAGCACAGCAAACCGGACTCGAAAGGACAATTAGGGAACACCTGAAAAAGCAACAGGTACAAGCACTAGTGCGGGTTGTCACAGCACCAGACCCCTTTGAAGGAATGTTACAGCTGGTGGAGGCATATGGATTAGGTCCACTTGTACCCAATACTATCTTGCTGGGAGATAGTGAAGATGCCACCAGGCGCGATAACTACTGCAATATGATTGCACAACTCCATTACGCCAAGCGTAGCGTTATGGTTTTACGGGAAAATCCCCAACGAGGTTTTGGACAGTACCGTCGCATAGACGTATGGTGGGGAGGAATGCAGGCTAATGGTAGTTTAATGCTGTTACTTGCTTACTTGTTACATTCCACTATTGAATGGCGGGATGCCCAAATATATCTGAAATTGGTTGTTCCCAACGAAGCGGGTGCAAAAGATGCCAAAGCCAACTTAAACGCCATGTTAACTCAGCTACGTATCTCGGCTGTTCCATCGGTGATAGTTGCTGACAACCGTCCTTTTGAGCAGATTTTACACGAGTCTTCTCAAGATGCGGACGTGATTTTTTTGGGAATGGCAACTCCCACTGAGGAAAATTTCACGGAATATTATGAACAAATGCATGTACGTACAGCTAACCTTCCCACCATTATTTACGTTATGGCTGCGGCTGATTTCGCCTTTGGAGAGGTGTTAAGTGAGGGAAGCTCTTAGTTGATAGTTGATAGTTGATAGTTGTTAGTTGTTAGTTGATGGAGGGAAGGAGGACAAGAGGATTAAATTTATCTTCTGAGGTAATCCCAACTGTCAACTGTCAACTGTCAACCAACAACCATCACTCCCTCACGCTACCTGTTTCCGTCCTTGCCAGATGTCTTGTAGTATCTGGGTCAGAGATTGCCTCCTAGATTCTTGGACAAATAGTAAGGGGATGAGAGCAAGGAGGCGAAAATCAACAGAAATAATAAACAAACCTGTTAAACCTCCATATGCCGGATTATCTGCTAAAAAACCACCAATGGTAGTACCCAAAGCTCCAGTGGCTCCAGCCACAGCTGCTGCGATCGCAAAATAAACTGATTGGTTCCGTAGAGGAGCGATCGCTATCTGCATATTATTGGTACACAATTCAATGGCAGTTATGGTACCGCTTTCTACTCGGGACTCACCTAATGTCCTCACAAGGGAATTAGCTGCATATTCTGAAGCAGCATATTGATTCAGCTCTGGTTCCAGAGAAACGGTAGTTTCAAAATCAACAGAATGCATTAATCCCATTATGTTTGTTTATTACTAAATTTTTTTTAAATTACTTAAACTAATAAATTAGTCTGAGTAAATTTACGTAAATAAATTTATCTAAACATACGTACATATTTCTAAATATTATTTATGATTACAAGATGTCAATAGTTACAAATTTTAACAAAAACTAAGGAGTTGATTGATTAAAATTTTTAATTTGTTTTGTGATCAAGAAACGGCTATTTGCTTAACAAAAAGAAACAACATGATAAAAAAATTTACTATAACGGATTATCATCATGCTTATTCGCCCCATTCCCTGGAATACAAGTAATAAGGGCAACAAATTGGACTCCGAACGTGATATTTGTATAACAGCAGTTCAATCTCTATTGGGTTTTACAGACCAGTGAAACTGAAATTACCTGAGGGGGTATTTTGCTTGGGTTCATGACTTGCGACTGAATTACCCATTAGCGACATAGCAGATTGAACATCGCATTTTTAGCTGTGTTTAGCATCAAAATCTTTAAGGGGAACGATGTTTAGAAGACTGATTGGCATTTTTGTGGCTACTGTGTTGCTGACATTTCAGTTTTTTGTCGGTAACGCCACAGCCATAGAGCTGGATGAAGCAACCCGCACGGTGCCGTTGAATGACAAAGGTGACACAACTGTACTCAGTGTCAAAGAGGTTAAGCAAGGTAAACGCCTATTTAGCTTTATATGCGCTGATTGTCATTTGGGCGGTGTCACCAAAACCAACCAAAATGTGGGACTAGACCCCGAAACTTTAGCTTTAGCAACACCACCCCGTAATAATGTAGAAGGGTTGGTGGACTACCTGAAGAATCCCACCACCTATGATGGTGAAATTGAAATTGCAGAATTGCACCCCAGCACTAAGAGTGCAGATATTTTCACCGAAATGAGAAATATTACCGATCAGCAATTAAAGGAATTAGCCGGTTATATTCTCACCCAACCCAAGGTGGCTGGCAAACAATGGGGTGGCGGTAAAATTTACTTCTAAATCCCTTTTAAGACTAGCACTAGGAAGAAAGGGGTGTAGGGGAAGGATTTGAGCTTGCTTTTGACTCCTTGTTTCCTAGTGTTGTCATTTCAATTATCAGTTATTCAGTTATCATTTTCCCCATCAATAAATCGAGGGGGTTGGGTTGCGAGGGAAATTTTTTCCACCTCCACTTGAGAGAATTTGGGGACTTGGTAGCGATTACTATTTGGTCAAGTGAAGTCAGAGGGAAGAGGGTTTGAGCGGAAAAATCGTCCTTCTGCCTTCTGCTGTAAGCTTAGCTGCCTGACGAAGGGAGAAGCCTTCGGTCAACACTAACCCATGTTACCCATGCGGAAAGGTAAAGCCTCTGGCTGATTGCTCCACGTATCGCCTGTAGTAGCAAAGTTCGTCTAACATCCAAAATGGGATGAGCTATTTAACAAGTTTTTGCGGTTGAATTGACCAAAAAAATAAAAAAAATATTTGTATCTATGACAGACTGTCATATTTGGCTTAATTGTATTTAAAATGGATAAGGAAAATAAAATTGTTTATGAGGAAAATGCCATGAAATTGATCGCGGCAACTTTGCGTCATATGGGTTTAGCTGTTTTAACAGCGGTGTTAGTTATTAGCAGCTTTGCTGTGTTCACTCCCAGTGCTGCGGCGGCTGAATATACCATCAAAATGGGTACAGATAAAGGGATGCTGGCATTTGAGCCTGCCAAATTGACTGTAAAAGTTGGTGACAAAGTGAAATTTGTGAATAATAGAGTCCCTCCCCATAACGTTGTATTTGACAAATCTAAAATTGCTAATAAGGCTATAGCAGCCAAGGCAACTCACAAACAATTAATGATGAGTCCTGGACAAGAGTTTGAAGTCAGCTTTGCAGATGCAGAACCCGGTGAATATCCCTTCTACTGCGAACCCCATCGCGGTGCTGGCATGGCTGGTAAAATTATTGTTGAGTAATAGTTTTTTCTAATGTATTCATTGGATTAAACTAGCTTAATTTATAGATGCGGTTGCGAATCTACCTTACTTTTGGAAAAACATGAGATAAGAGAAGGGTAGACTCACAACCGCTACTAGTTTGATTACATATTTTTTAGAGGATGTCTGAAAAGTTTTGGAGAAGTAATTTAAATCACCGAACACCTCGCGCCATGGAAGCCCCTGGCTTTAGACATGGGGGTAAGGCCTAATCGCGATTTTAATTGCCGTCAGAATAGTTTTAAGAGCCATAGGAATATCCGTCCTTTTTATGAATTGCTGAACAAAATTTGTGGCTAATACCTGTGACTCTTCCTGATTTGGTAGTAATATCAAAACTGCCTGTTGCACGACATAAAGCACGTCCTACGTATTCGCCAACTTTTTTACCTTTAGTACTGTTTGTTTGACCTGATTTTGTGCAGTGACATCCGAGGTTTGTGGGAAAGTCAAGAACAGAGGCACTCCTCCACCGATGTGGTGGGGGCTTGAGGTGCCCACCAATCGGGAGCCATCAAATCGCAGATTTTGATGGGGGAGGAGGACCCTTGGGGCTTATCGCCCCGGACACGGGACACCGGACACAGAGCGCTCCGCGTCCGGTGTGTCCCCGCTTAAGCGCGTCATCCGGTTGAAAACCATTCACAGTAAATTTGGAGGAACTTTTACCATCTCTTCTTTCGGAGGTAAAGTCAGGGGTATTTTGGTTGTTGATTGAGATGTAGTATACGGTACTTTACTGAGATATAGCTGATGCTGTTGTGATAATTGTTGTAGCGATCGCATCATCAGAGATCAAATAGTTGCCAGTCTCTAATTAAGTAAAAATATCTCACGAAGAAGCAATAAACGCATATAATTATTTGCTGGAGATTGTATTGGTCATCAACAAAATAAGGTTCAAAAATAAAGTATTGGTATGTCTTAAACTGCATATGTAATGCTTGTATTTCCAGCTTCTAAAGTAAAACACACCCATGACAGAATTACAGCTGCGCCTCAAAGATGGCAATACCTTCAAAACGGTGACAGTGGATAGAGAGGTTTTCACTATTGGACGTTTACCAGAATGTGACTTATCATTACCTTTTGCTGGCGTTTCTCGGTGTCATGCCCGTTTGGTAAATATATCTGAAGGTGTATGGACAATTGAGGATTTGGGTAGTAAGAATGGTACCCAAGTAAATGATCGCCCGATTAATTCTCCTCAAGAGTTGCAGCATGGAGATATCTTGTGGCTAGGAGATGCCAACTTGGTAGTACAGGTCAAACTACCAGAGTTACCATGGGAAGGAAAACAGGAAGAAAATGACGGTCAAAAAACTATCCTTCGTAATGTTAAACAACTGCAACAGCAATGGATAGAAGTTGATCCCCAACAAGAGAATTCCAGTAATAAAGATATAATTATTGCCCGTCTGAAAGATTTGGTGGATATAGCCAAAAATCTATCTGGTGCAACATCCATAGAAGAGATATTTTTTCAGGTAGAAACGGTTGTCTTTCGCTACCTCAATGGTATTGAACGGCTAGCATTATTAATAGACATCAGTGGTAATGGCAATCTAGAAGTAATCAATTCTGCTGCTAAAACTCTTTCCCAACAACAATATTTAGCAGATGATAACGATTGGATTAGTCGTAGTATCTGCCAAAGGGTATTTCAGGAAAAAATTGCCATCCAAACTGCTGATGCCCAAAATGACGAACGTTTTGCTGGAGAACAGAGTATTTTATTCAAAGGTATTCGTAGTGCAATGGCTGTACCTTTATGGGATGAAACTAAGGTGGTAGGGGTACTCTATGCTGATGCCCGTCTTTTTGCTTCCCATTGGGCTGTTGAAGGTAAGGAAGAATTGAGTTTTTTTTCCACATTAGCAAACCTTGTTGCTTCCAGCGTTCAACGTTGGATGTTAGCAGAGAAGTTAAAAACAGAGGAATTGATTCGCCATCGATTAGAAAGGTATCATTCCCCAGCCGTGGTGCAACAATTAATTGCTGTGGGTAGTAAGTTGCCAGATGGGCGTTTACCTCCCCAAGAGAAGGAAATTAGTATTTTGTTTGCTGACATTGTGGGTTTTACAGCCATGTCAGAACGGTTTACACCCAACCAAATCGCCGAATTACTGAATAATTTATTTGAGGAAATGCTACAAGAAATATTTACCTACGGCGGCACCCTAGATAAATATATTGGCGATTGCATTATGGCATTTTTTGGTGCTCCCGAGCCCCAGGCAGATCATGCCGAACGTGCGGTAAATGCCGCTAAGAGAATGCTATCTCGCCTACAAACCCTAAATAATAATAGTTTTTGGCAAGAAGCCTTACAATTACGAATTGCAATTAACAGTGGTAAGGCGGTGGTGGGAGATGTGGGTAGTTCCCAAAGGGTAGACTATACAGCATTGGGTGCCACTATTAATTTGGCATCCCGCATGGAAGGTATTTGTCCCCCTAGTGAATGCGTAATTGGTGAAGATACTTATGGTTTGCTCTCCCAATCAGATGATTTTCAAAAAATGGGGTATTATCGCTTTAAAGGTATTAATCGACCAGTTTGTGTTTACCGGACTCATTTAAATAATTAAAATTTATCTATTTTGAGAACCAGATTTTTTTAATTGACATACTCCCCTTGTTGAAACGAAGGGGATTCAAAAATGTTGTTCCCAAGCAGGGTGAACCCGTGCTACTCCACATTTTCTTCCTGCCTCTTAGGCTCTTAACTAGACAAATAACCTATGTTTTTTGCCCCCGCCAGACCGCCTCCACAGGCATTTTGTTTAGCGTTTAGGAAGTGCCCCTCCCCAAACGGGTCTAAATTCTTGTATAAACAGTTTCCCTACCTTTTTTTAGGCTCTATCGTGCAGGTCGCGTCACCTTTACTGATTTTAGTGGTGATATTTGTCTCGACGATCCATGATGGGGCTGAGTTGCCCGATAATAGTGATTGCGCTTTACCGCTAGTGTCATTATACCAGAAAAATTGGGGATAAATCCCCTTGAGTCGCGTTTCATCCCCTCGCCTGCATCGTAGGGGTTCTCACGCTCCCACCATGCCTTGATAGAAAGGACGATGGCGCGAAGTGTCTCATCATCCTTTGAACTTTTTTTATTTTACCGATTATTACAATCATACTAATACCAATAGGACTTACGCAACTGGCATATTTTTTCTGTAGGGTGCGTGATAGTAGGAAAATACTTGAACGTAGCAATAAGACTTATAACGTCACGCACCAACCACCGATTGTGACAATTGCGTAAGTCCTGACCAAGTGAAACAATGTTTGCAACATATACAATCGTAGACAGGGCAACCTTGCCCCTACCAATAAATCATGTGTCGCATTTTTTTTGAAAGAAGTATAAGTTGCATTCAAATATAATACCCAGTTATTGTGTAGACGCGTAGCAGCTTGGAGTAGAGTGGAAGCCAGAAATCGGATTGACTCGAGCTGCTACGATAGAACACAACTTGGTAGCAACATCAATAATTTTCAAACCTTACTTAATTGGCTTTGCCAAATTTCCGACCTTAAGTTGAGTTCCAGAAACAATTTTTCCTACACTTGATGAACTATCAACTTCAGTCAGTTCGATTGTTCCAATTTGTTTAGTCATCTTACGTAACTCTTTCCCTGTAACAGGATCTTTGACTATTTTTATTACCTTTTCAATTGATAGTTTCATTCCTGGACGATAGCCATCAGCACTACCTTTATTCAAAATTACAGTGTTTCCAGAAACATCAGCTACTACTGCTTTCATAGTTGGCAAATTTGTTTGTGAAACACTAACTGTATTTGCACCAGCATTGATTTGTTCGGCTACTTGATTAATCGCATCTGCCGTTGCTAAAGTTAGTAATTGAGAATCTTTATTAGAATTATTATTGACATAAATTCTGTCAATTCTCAAATTACCACCCTTCTGTTTTGAATTTCCATTTCCTTCAGCAGATAATACAATCTCGCCTGTGGTAGTGTTAACAACGCGTACATTTAATTTGACATTGGCAGTTCTCTTTTTCCCACTTCCACCAACACGCCCTAATCCGGGAATTTTTATCCCACGTATACCACTTCTATTTCTTTCCAGATTAGCACTAGTAATAGAACCAAATACTACCAGTTCTGCACCTAAAAGACGACCAATTTTAGCAGCACTACTTGGGTCAACCCTACCTGAAACACCAAAATCTTGCTCTTTCAAAATTTTGTCTATTTTAGTTCTTTCAATGACTCTAAAATTACCACCTTTAACTAATTTATCAACTAAAATACTACTGATACCTCTACCATTACCCCACACATATCCACGCCAATAGTTGTAATAAGCGATATTACTATAATCAAATTCAAAAACAGCTATTCTGGGTTTTGATTTCGCTGAAGATTTATTCTCAATGAGAGACTTATTTTTATTAATTACATTAATTGACTTTCTCTCTTGAGCATTTGCACTATCAGTTCCAAATAAGAATACATTAATTAATAAATATGATGTCAAAAGTGGTAAACACAAACAAATGAAACGAGAAATATTCTTTTTACAACTATAAATAGGGGACATATGTATTCCTCTTACAGCTAATTATAGAATTCTAAGTCTATATGTATTTAATACTACCTTCTTGTGGTTTGACATATTAGATACGACATCCAAAATCATACGTAAATATGCTTGAATATTATGTAAAAATTGTGTATTTTTATTGCGTGTTTTGTAAGGTTTTGATGAATTTGGATTTTTAAACCTCGTCTAACTTGAAAATGGTTGTTAGTTGTTAGTTGATGGTTGATAGTTAGGTGTGGGAGCCGCAGTAGGGGCGCATTGCGTGCGCCCTTGAGGAATTAGTCACAAAGCATTTTCATAGGCAAGTTGTGGGATTTGACCCTGGGGGACTAGCTTGAAAATAGGGAGTGAAGGGTAGCAAGGGTTTCACCCTGCTTAGGGATAGCCTTTTTGAATCCCCCTCGCTTCATCAAGGGGAGTATGTTAATACTCTACGGCAGCATAAACAGCTTATCCTAATGAGTAGTGCGGTCAATAACTCCACAAACAACCTTAGAAAAGGTAATATGCCTGTAACCCAGGTTAGCAATCAAGCTCAAATAATTAACCCTTAGCCAAGCCGCTCCTCATCCAAAGGAGCATCACAGTCACTAACCAAATAACATTACAGCAGATATGCCAAGAACTCAGAAAAACGATAACTTTATAGATAAATCCTTTACTGTGATGGCGGATCTGATTCTCAAGCTCCTGCCAGCCAATAAACGAGCCAAAGAAGCTTTTGTTTATTACCGTGATGGAATGTCAGCACAGACAGAAGGAGAATATGCCGAAGCCCTGGAGAATTATGAAGAAGCTTTAAAACTAGAAGAAGACCCCAACGATCGCGGTTATATCCTTTATAATATGGGTTTAATCTATGCTAGTAATGGCGATCGCCAAAAGGCTTTAGAATTATATCATCAGGCGATCGAGTGTAACCCCCGTCTTCCCCAAGCATTAAATAATATTGCTGTCATCTTCCACTACGAAGGAGAAAAAGCAAAGGAAGCCGGTGATGAAGATGGAGGGGAAGCATTCTTCGATAAAGCTGCTGATTATTGGGTGAGAGCAATTCGTATGGCTCCTAACAATTACATCGAAGCTCAAAACTGGTTGAAAACCACAGGTAGAATGGAAATTGATGTATTCTTTTAAGGGTTTTGGGCGGGTATGATTGTAGTGAGAGCGTATCGCTCCCTGCTCAGGGTAAGCTGACTTCCCGGCTCTCACTACAGCAGCTCTTCAAAATGAATGAAAAGAATCACTATTCCTTGGCAATTCCCATCATTAATACCAAATAATCCCCAGTTACTGAGTTAGTATTTAAACATTAAATCACAAAACCTATGATCGATCGCGAACAAGTACATAAAGTAGCCCATCTGGCTCGTTTACAATTGACAGCAACAGAAGAAGAAACATTTACTACTCAGTTAGGAAATATTTTGACCTATGTTGAACAACTGAACGAACTAGATGTCAGTAATATCCCTCCAACAACTAGGGCAATTGATGTTAGTAATGTTACGCGATCTGATGTGCTTCACCCTTATCCAGAAAGGGACGCAATTCTCCAAAGCTCCCCAGAACAAGAAGGTGACTTCTTTCGGGTTCCAAAAATTCTCAATGAAGAGTAAATGAAATGTTTCTAAAGTTACTCAATTGCCACTGACAATTAACTTTACCATTGCTACTATTGACACATATACAGAAATTCTATACAGAAACTAAGTTTACTATATTGTGTCAGAGTCTAACAAGAATCACTTACCCCCAATAAGGGGGTATTTTTTTATCCCATAACCACAGATATTCATAAATAATACCAATTCAAATAATGTTTGCGACACATAAATTAAATTACTCGTAGGGGTTTAGCAGTGCTAAACCCCTACCCATCTGTCGCATTCTTTTTTTAAATTGGTATAATTATATTTATAAAAAGGGAATCAAAATTATTCTTTCACTCCGGGCGGGGAAACCCTGCCCCTACGCTGTATCAAAACGATAACCTTTACCGTAAACACTGTGAATTAACTGTGTTTCTCCACCCACCTCAATTTTGCGTCGCAGTAAACGCACTAAAGCTGCAATCACGTTACTACTAGGTTGTTCCTCGTTTTGCCAAAGATTGTGCATAATTTCGCTGTGAGTCAGCAGTTGTCCGGAATTCTCCATGAAGTATTGCAGTAACTTACTTTCTTTTTCCGATAGTTCAATAATTCTGTCTTGGCGGTAAGCCACTTGATTTTCCCCATCGAGTTCTAAATCCCCTACTACCAGGCGATTGGTTATAGGATGGGGTGGAAAATTAGAACGGCGTAATAAAGCACGAACTCTGGCTAATAATTCCCGTAATTCAAAAGGTTTTACTATATAATCATCTGCACCAGCATCTAATCCTTGAATGCGATCATCAAGGGTATCTTTAGCGGTGAGAAATAATACAGGGGTAGAAATTCCTCGACAACGTAACTCTTGACAAATATCCAATCCTGTTATTCCAGGTAACATCCAATCCAAGATGAGTAGATTGTAATTACCTGTTTTTGCCAGTTTACTGCCACTAGTTCCATCGTAGGCAGTATCAACACTATATCCCTCACGAGTTAAGACTCTACATAAAGGATCTGTGAGTTCAACTTCATCATCAACTACTAAAATTTTCATTCTGATTACTTCAGGACTTACGCAACTGGCACTCTTCTATGGTGCGCGAAGCGCACCGAGCGCCTAAAAAACTAAACTATAGACATAGCAACTTCCGGACGTTTTAGTTGCTCAATTAAGTAACTGGGTCAAATTAAATATAAAACTCACCCCGCCTGACGGCACCCCTCTCCTTAATAAGGAGAGGGGGATGGGGGTGAGGTTCGATCTTACATTTAATTATGCCTACCTACTTAGATAGTTAGAATAAGTGAATACGCCTCAATTCCCTACACATACGGAGAGTTAAAAACCAAGTTAATTATTAGCCAAGATTTCAACAATTATTTGCTGATAACTCAGGGTTGGGAAAATGATGTTAGGGTTCACGGCTGTTTGGTGGATATAGAAATTATTGATGGTAAAATCTGGATTCAACGAGATGGCACAGAAGACGATATTGCCAATGAATTAGTTTTAGCAGGAGTTCCTAAAGATGATATTGTGATTGGTTTCCAGCCTCCGGAATTAAGACAATTTGTTGAATATGCAGTAAGTTAAGATTTCTACCAATTTATAATTCAAAATTAACTTTCCCATACATATCCTTGATGACTAAAGAAACACCCACAGATTCAAGGGTAATTTCTGTCTCCTTTCCTCTATATTCCTGCAATAACCATTGTCCTTCCCCAGTTTTATAATAATGTTCAACAAAGTATTCTGATTGACTAATCAGCAAATATTCTCGAAATTCAGGAATAGAACGGTAGTAGAAAAACTTATCACCTCTGTCATAACCTTCAGTAGACTTGGAAAGCACTTCTACGATTAAACAGGGGTTAAGTATTTCATCAGTACGATTGTCATTGAAGATGGGTTCACCAGCTACTACCATCACATCAGGATAAGTTCCTCTATTGTGCTGAGGAATCCAGATACGTAAGTCACTCGTAAAAACTTCATAAGGCTTGTGTATAAAAGCAGTATCTAAAATAGTTATCAGGTTACGAGCTATACGATTGTGGTTAATTGTACCTCCGCTCATAGGTATAACTGTGCCATTGTGATATTCACTGCGAAATTCTGCTGTTTCCTCTTGTAAGCGGTATTCTTCCAGGGTATAAATTTGAGATGGAACTCTAGTAATCATGGTTATTTCTGTGTGCAGCAACTTCCACTTCAACTTTACCTGAAACAGCAAGAAGCCCCACATCCTACCCGGAACGGGAGGTGTGGGATGAATTGCGAGGTAAAAATGAAACGCCCCGCAACTGAATTAAGCCGTAGGCTTAACAGGGAGTGGGGTAGTTGAGTTTTTACCAATATTTTGTTCTGGAAGCGTATCTATAAAATCTTCAATAACACGAGTCATTGATTTATCCTGATGAGCGCAATATAAACGCAGCTTATTTAATCTTCTATCACTTAGCCTTATA